>NZ_VRUX01000266.1:0-5615 GCF_008039885.1 Methylobacterium sp. WL103 | reverse complement strand
GGCCTCGACGCCGCCGCCGCGCGAATCGCCGCCGCGGCGCCACAGGCCGGCTGGGAGATGCGGGCGCGCACCAACGCCGACCCGCGCTTCTCCAAGAGCATCGAGCGCTTCACCCAGTTCCTGACGCTGGTCGGCCTCACCGCGCTGATCGTCGGCGGGGTCGGCGTCGCCAACGCCGTCAACGCCTTCGTCGAGCGCAAGCGCCCCTCGATCGCCACCCTGAAGAGCGTCGGCGCGCCGGGCTCGAAGGTCGTCGCCTTGTACCTGACGCAGGTGATGCTGATCGCCGGCCTCGGCACGGCGATCGGCCTCGTCGTCGGCGCCGCCTTGCCGTTCGTCCTCGACGCGCTGTTCCGGGACAGCCTGCCGCTGCCGCTGAACCCGACGCTGGCGCCGCTGGAACTGCTTCAGGCGGCGGCCTACGGGCTCCTGACCGCCCTGGCCTTCGCGATCACGCCGCTCGGGCGCGCCCACGACGTCCCGGTCTCGGGGCTGTTTCGCGACACCGTCGACCCGGCCGCCGCCCGCATCCGCCCGCGCTACCGACTGATCCTGGCGCTGGCGCTCGCCGCCCTGGTCGGTCTCGCCGTCGGCACCGCCTTCGACCGGCGCGTGGCCCTGATCTTCATCGCCGCCGCCGGCATCGCCTTCGGCCTGCTGCGCCTCGTCGCGGTCGGCGTGATGGTGCTCGCCCGCCGGCTGCCGCATCCCAAGCGCACCGCGCCGCGGATGGCGCTGGCCAACCTCCACCGCCCGGGCGCCCTGACGCCGGCCATCGTCCTGTCGCTGGGCTTGGGCGTGACGCTCCTCGTGACCTTGAGCCTGATCGACGTGAACGTGCGCCGCACGATCTCGGCGACCCTGCCCGCACGCGCGCCGAACCTGTTCTTCCTCGACATCCCGGCGGCCGACTCGAACGCCTTCCACGACTTCCTCGCGCGCCAGGCGCCCGCCGCCAAGATCGAGCGGGTGCCGATGATGCGCGGGCGCATCGTGGCGCTGGACGACGTGCCGGCCGAGAAGATCCGGCCGCCGGAGGACGCCGCCTGGGTGCTCGACGGCGACCGGGGCATCACCTACGCCGAGGACGTGCCCGAGGGCTCGAACATCGTCGCCGGAAAGTGGTGGACGGCCGAGGAGGCCAAGACCCCGCTGGTCTCGTTCGAGGCGGAGCTGGCCAGGAACCTCGGCCTGAAGGTCGGCAGCCGCGTCACCGTCAACGTGCTCGGCAGGAACCTCACCGCCACCATCGCCAACCTGCGCAAGGTCGAGTGGCGCAACCTCGGCATCAACTTCGTCATGGTGTTCTCCCCCGGCACGTTCCGCGGGGCGCCGCACTCGGACCTCGCGACGCTGACCCTGCCCGGCGGCACGAACGGACCGATCGAGAACCGCATCCTGCGCGACGTCGCCAAGACGTTCCCCTCCGTCACCAGCGTGCGGGTGAAGGACGCCCTCGACGCCGTCGGCGACCTCGTCGGCCGGCTGGTGCTGGCGATCCGCGGGGCGAGCGCGGTGGCGGTGCTGGCGAGCCTGTTCGTGCTGGCCGGCGCCATCGCCGCAGGGCACCGGGCGCGGCTCTACGACGCCGTGGTGCTGAAGGTGCTCGGCGCCACCCGCGGACGGCTGCTCACCGCCTACGGCCTCGAATACGGCGCGCTCGGCCTCGTCACCGCGTTGTTCGGGCTGCTGGCCGGGACGCTGGCCGGCTGGGTGATCGTCACCAAGGTGATGCGCCTCGACTTCGTCCTCGACCTGTCGGGGGCGCTGGTGGCGGCGGCAGCCGCCGTGGTGCTCGCCGTGGTGCTGGGGCTCGCCGGCACCTGGCGCATCCTCGGCCAGAAGCCGGCGCCGTACTTGCGACAATCGTAAGATGCGGCAATCCTGATGCGCGACGAAGTATGACCGAACTTTAATCCCAGACTTCGTGAACAAAATTAACGGCCGCGGATTCACCAAAAGCGCTTTTCCAAGCTCTACCGGGCTCTTGTGCGGGGCGGCCGAAAGCAACATATTCCAACCCGAGGCGCTCGACGGCGCCAGAGGTCCCCTGCGTGGGCCTCGTCTCAAACACCACGCACGAGCGAGCCTTCCGAGGTCACTCCCATGGCATTCGACAACTCTCCCTTCCGCTACGGCGCCCAGGCGCCGTCGCAGGCCGGCACCCAGGTCGCGTTCGACCAGGGCCTGCGGACCTTCATGCTCGGCGTCTACAACAACATGGTCGTGGGCCTGGGCATCTCGGGCCTGGTCGCGCTCGGCCTCAACATGGCCGCCACCACCGCGACCGCGACCGGGCGTCTCGCCCTGACGCCGTTCGGCCAGACGCTCTACAACAGCCCGCTCAAGTGGGTCCTGATGTTCGCGCCGCTCGCCTTCATCCTCGTCTTCTCGATGCGGATGGACCGGATGTCGGCCTCGTCGGCGCGGACGATGTTCTTCGCCTTCGCGGCGGTGATGGGCGCCTCGATGTCGACGCTGCTGCTGGTGTTCACCGGCGCCAGCGTGGTGCGGGTGTTCTTCATCACCTCGGCGACCTTCGGCGCGTTGAGCCTCTACGGCTACACCACGAAGCGCAGCCTCTCGGGCATGGGCTCGTTCCTGATCATGGGCCTGATCGGCATCATGATCGCCTCGATCGTCAACATCTTCCTGGCCTCGTCGGCGCTGCAGTTCGCCGTCTCGGTGCTCGGCGTGCTGATCTTCGCGGGGCTGACCGCCTACGACACCCAGAAGCTGAAGGAGATGTATCTCTCCAGCGGCTTCGACGGCGAGGCGGCCGCCAAGATGTCGGTGAACGGTGCGCTGACGCTGTACCTCGACTTCATCAACATGTTCCAGTTCCTGCTCTCGCTCCTCGGCGACCGCCGCTAAGCGAATTCCGAACCGGACGAACGAAAAAGGCCCCGGCGGGAATGTCGGGGCCTTTTTCATGCGCGCGGTGGCTTCCTCTCCCGAAAAGGAAAGGGATCGGGCTCGGGCTCACACCGCGCGCAGGGGCTTCTCCAGCACCGCGAGCACGCGGGCGAGGTCGGCGCCGCGCTTGAGCACCACGCCGGTGGCGGCGACCACGGCGTAGGCGCCCTGGCGGCGGGCGAGCTTGGGGTCCTTCTCGATCCGGTAGAGCGGCATCTCGGAGGTGCGGCGGTAGATCGAGAACACCGCCTTGTCCCGACGGAAATCGAGGGCGTAGTCGCGCCATTCGCCCTCCGCGACCCGGCGGCCGTAGAGGTTGAAGATCGTGCGCAGCTCGTGCCGGTCGAACGCGATCTGCGGGGCGGTGGACGGGCTGGGGAAGGGCACCACGCGGGCCGTCGACTCGTCTGTCCGGATCTCGCCGCTTGCGCGCTCGCTCATCGTCCCTCCGCCGTGGGTCCTGCTACCGATCGTTGAGGATGGGCCTCGGGCGGCCGGCCCGCAAGGGTCCCGGACAAGGCCGCGTTCACCGATTCGTTCGTTGCGGACAGGACACGCCCAAGAAACAAATGCCGCGGTTTCGCCCCGATCACGCCTTTCCCGGGCCGTGTTGCGACTCGACAACGAGGGCCGAACCCTCGTCGGGTCGTGCCCCGACGGTCGTCCGCATCCCGAGCTCCCCAGCCCGCGGGCGTCACCGGACCGCACGACGCGACATCCCAGAGGTTTCGAGACCCAAGGACTTCAGGCCGCCCGCAAGGGCGGCCTTTTTTGTTCGCGCCCGGCGCGCTGAGCAGGAACGCGCAAACCCTGCCGAAACCCGCTATGAGGCGGGCCGACCATGACCGACGCCCGCCCGCCCCGCTTCGACGACGACTTCCGGCAGGCGCTCGACGACCTGTTCGCGTGGCGCCGCGACGTGCGCCGCTTCCGCGCCGACCCGGTGGACGAGGCCCTGCTGCGCGAGAGCCTGGCGGCGGCCCATCGCAGCCCGTCGGTCGGCAACAGCCAGCCGTGGCGCTTCGTGCGCGTCGCCGACCCCGCCCGCCGCGCCGGCGTGGTCGCGAGCTTCGAGCGCTGCAACGCCGACGCGGCCCTGCGCTACGACGACGAGACCCAGGCGCGCTACCGCGCCCTGAAGCTCGCGGGCCTGCGCGAGGCCCCGGTGCACCTCGCCGTCTTCTGCGACGACGCGACGGAGGCCGGCCACGGCCTCGGCCGGGCGACCATGCCGGAGATGCTGCGCTACTCCGTGGTCGGCGCCGTGCAGACCTTCTGGCTCGCGGCGCGCGCCCGCGGCCTCGGCACCGGCTGGGTCTCGATCCTGGAGCCGGCCCGGATCGGGACGCTGCTCGACGTGCCGGAGAGCTGGCACCTCGTCGCCTACCTCTGCGTCGGCCTCCCCGTGGAGGAGCACGCCGACCCCGAGCTCGTGCGCCACGGCTGGCAGGCGCAGGACGCGACGGCCGCGCGTCTGTTCGAGCGGTAAAGCAAATCCTTCGACGAACGTTCGCCTTTGTCGAAAGGACATCGAGCGCTTTTTACCGTCTTCCGCGAAGAGCGTGAGCAAACCCGCAGTCCTCGAAGGACGAGCTGGAACGCAGAGCTTGGCCGTGGATTACTGCTGCAGCGAACGGTCACGCTCTGCGAAGGAAATCCCCAGATGTCGGTCAGGAAATACGTGTCCACGGGCCTCGGCGGCGCGATGCTGGCCGGCCTCGTGGCGACGCCGGTGGCGGCGCGCGAGGTGGTGCCGTTCGCGGACGGGGCGATGCCGGGTTCGGTGGTGATCAGCGTCTCGCAGCGCCGGCTCTACCTCGTCAACGGCGACGGCACTGCGATCCGCTACCCCGTCGCGGTGGGGAAGCCCGGCAAGCAATGGTTCGGCACCAAGGCGATCGACGGGAAGTACGTGCAGCCGGCCTGGTCGCCGCCGAGCGAGGTCAAGCGCGACAACCCGCGCCTGCCGAACCTGATCGCCGGCGGCTCGCCGCACAACCCGATGGGCGCCGCGGCGATGACGCTCTCGGGCGGCGAATACGCCATCCACGGCACCAACCGCCCGAGCTCGGTCGGCACCTGGGCCTCCTACGGCTGCATCCGGATGTACAACCAGGACGTGGTCGATCTCTACGACCGCGTCTCGGTCGGCACCCCGGTCTACGTGACGCGCTGAGGATTGGCTCCAGAACCCCGCAAGATCAGGCGGCGGCCGGCGCCGTCGCCTCGATCGCCGTGAAGGTCTCCAGGATGTGGTAGGTGTGCACGGTCCCGGCCGGCACGCAGTAGGAATCGCCCGGCTCGAGCGCGACCGTCCGGTCCTCGAGCACCAGCTTGGCCCGGCCCGAGATCACGTAGCCCACGGTCTCGTAATCGGACGTGGTGCTCGGCTTGTCGTCGGCCGGCGGCTCGTCGCGCCACATCCGCATGCCGACCAGCTCGCCCTTCGCCAGCGCGACCTCGCCGTGGGCGCCGCTCGGCGCATCCTTGCTCGATACCTTGGTGATCATCGGGGGCCTCGTCTCGCACTGCGCTTCGCGAGCCCAACAGCAGGCTCGCCCGGTCGTTCCGGCGGCTTCGCGCGACCAACGGCCCCGTCTGGTCGGAACTTGCGATCAGAAGTCGACGGCGAGCCCCTTCACCTCCCAGTCGTCGTAGCGCACCGGTTCGAGCCCGCCGCGCCCGAGGCGCTCGGGGGC
>NZ_VRUX01000265.1:0-5632 GCF_008039885.1 Methylobacterium sp. WL103 | reverse complement strand
GTGCATCCCGGCGACGTCGTCGTCGGCGGGCCGGACGGCGTGGTGGTGATCCCGGCCGACATCGCCGAGGCGGTGGCCCTGGAGGCCGTCGAGCAGCAGCGCCTCGACCTCTGGCTCACCCGCGAGGCGGAGAAGGGCGCGAGCCTCGCCACCCTGCTGCCGCCGGACGCCGCGACCCTGGCCCGCTACGAGGCCGAGACGAAGGCCTGAGGGCCGACGCCCGCCGGACCCGCGCCGATGTTCTTTCCGCTCTCGAAGGTGATCTTCTTCCTGATCACACCCTCGAACCTGTTTTGCCTCGTCGGGCTCGCCGGCGTCGCGCTGACGCTTGCGACCGCGCGGCGGCGACTCGGCGGCACCCTGAGCGCGTTCGGCCTCTTCGGCCTGCTCGCGGGCGGACTCTCGCCGCTCTCGGCCTGGGCGGTGCTGCCGCTGGAACAGCGCTTCCCGGCCTTCGCCGACGACCGGCCGCCCGATGGGATCATCGTGCTCGGCGGCGGGATCGAGGCCGGCCTGTCTTCGGGGCGCAACCAGGTCGTCGTCAACGATGCCGGCGAGCGGCCGATCTACATGGCCGACCTCGCGCGGCGCTATCCGCTGGCGCGGCTGATGTTCTCCGGCGGCAGCGGCAGCCTCGTCGACGGGGCGATCGCCGAGGCCGACATCGTCAGCCGAGACGCCGACACCCTCGGCCTGCCGCGCACCCGGCTGATCCTGGAGAACCGGTCGCGCAACACCCGCGAGAACGCGCTGTTCTCCGCCGCCATGGCCCAGCCGAAGCCGGGCGAGCGCTGGCTGCTGGTCACCTCCGCCTTCCACATGCCGCGGGCGATCGGGTGCTTCCGCGCGGCGGGCTTCGACGTCGTCGCCTTCCCCGTGGACTACCGCACCCGCGGCCCGCGCGACGCGCTGCGCTTCGGCAGCTTCGCCTCGGAGGGGCTGCTGGTGCTCGACTTCGCGGTGAAGGAATGGATCGGCCTCGCGGTCTACCGGCTGGCCGGCTACACCGACGCGCTGCTGCCTGGGCCGGATCAGGCTTCGGGCAGCGACAGCCGGTAGATGCCGCGGAAGTCGTCCGGGTCGGCAAGCTTGCCCTTGCGCAGGATCGCGAGGCGGCCGGCCTTGGTCAGGCGCACGGCGATGCGCCGCACCGGCTGCATCAGCGGGCTCCACTGGTCCGGGTTCGGGCCGGCCAGCGCGCGGGCGACCTCGGACGGGCAGATCGTCTTGCCGGGACCGCGCTCGGCGACGAGGCGCAGCATCGTCTCCTCGATCGCGGCTTCGCTGCGGGTTCCGGTGCGGTCGTCGCTCACGGCGTGGATCCTCGGCGTTTCGGGTCGTCGTCGGCGAGCAGGATCGTGCGGATCTCGGAGACGAACTGGCGCCGCCACATCACGAGCACGACCCCCGTCGTCGAGGCGACGAGGAAGTAGGGGCTGACGAACCAGCCGAGATAGGCCAGCGCGAAGAAGAACGCTCGCTGCCCACGGGCGAAGTGGCTGCCGGCCGCGGTGTTCATCGCCGCCACCCGGCGCGCGGCGCGCAGCATCTCCGCCTCGCCCGCGCCCGAGCCCTTGGGCGGCACCGTGCCGAGCAAGATCGCGCTGTAGTTGAACAGCCGGTAGGCCCAGGCGAACTTGAAGAAAGCATACACGAACACGACGGCGAGGCCCGCGACCTTGATCTCCCAGGTCGTGCGCGTGGCGATCGTGCCGAAGGGCAGCGTGCCGAACAGGTTGAGCACGTCGTCGCCGGAGCGCGACAGGGTCAGGACGCCGCCGAGGGCGATCAGCGAAGTGGAGGCGAAGAAGGCGGTGCCGTTCTGCAGCGAGGCGTTGATCGTGGTGTCGACCACGCGGTTGTCCCGGACGATGAGCTGGCGCGCCCACTCCTCGCGCTGCGCGTTCATGATCTGGCTCAGCGACACCATCCGGCCGCGCAGGCGCCCGACGGAGAGGCCGTACCCGACCCAGGCCAGCACGAAGTAGATCAGCGCGCCGAGGTCAATCGGCGAGAAGGCGGCAGGCAGGTAGGCCGAGAGCAGCGAGGCGGAAGGCAGGTCGGTCATCGTCCCGGGGAGCGTCGGCTCGAGCTTCGCCGGCGGCCGGGCAGGCGCGCCTGCCGCAGGGCCAAGCGATGGCTACCCTGGACCGCCCCGCGCTGTCGAGGCGCGCGAGAGCGGGCCGCCCATGCGCGCTCGGTCCATCCGCGGACGTCTCAGCGTCGGATGGCGAACCCGGCGACATCGGGCTCCGGCTCCGCCGCCTGCATTTCGACCCGCTCGACATGCGCACCCGGCGGCCCGGCCCGGCAGGCCTGCACCATCACGTCGACCGCGGCCGCCGCCCCGGTGAAGGTGGCCTCGACCGCGCCGTCCGCGCGGTTGCGCACGTGCCCCGACAGGCCGCGCGCCTCGGCCTCGCGCTGGGTCCAGGCACGATAGCCGACGCCTTGCACCCGGCCGACGATCACGACGGCGGCGCTTCTGCTCTCATCCATGGCCGGACAACCCGGTCGGACGCCCGCGGCGCCAGCCGCGCAGCTCGCGCAGGTAGGCTGGCGGCAGCTGCGCCGCCTCGCCTGCCGCAAGCACCGCTTCGAGGTAGCCCGGCTTCGGCACGCCGTAGGCGGTGGAACGGCCGAGATAGATCAAGGCGCGCTTGACCCCGCCCGGGGTCGCGACAGGCTGCGTCGCCTTGACGTAGAGGCCGCCGGCGACGCCCTCGTAGCGGTCGAGCGCCGGCACGTCGGCGAGCGCCAGCTCCCACAGCACGCCCCAGACCGTGTGGCGCCCGTCGCGCACCACCGAGGCGTAGCCCTCGCGCATGACGATGAAGCGGTGGCGGTGCAGCCGGCCCTGCCCGATCAGCCGCGAGGCCGGACAGCGGGCGACCATGGCGGCGGCGTCCATGTTCGCGCCGTAGGCAAAGTAGAGGGGCATTCCTATTCCGGCCCCCGACCGGAAAATGGTCGACTGGCTATTTGCCGGATTTCTGGTCGTCGCGGCGGATAGCCCATTCGTTGGCACGCATCGCGAGGTAGGCCACCGTCAGCATGGTGGCCGGAATCCCGAAAATCACGAAAATCTCGCCGGAGTTCATGATTTGAGGCTCCGTAGAACGCGCCTTGCGATCCAATGTATGCCCAAAGCCAGACGGCCGCGAAGAATACGGTGACGCTGGTCGGTTTCGGAGCATTCGCGATACCGAAGCTGACAGCCGTCACCGGCGTGACGACGTCGATGATGATGAACGCCGCGGCGATGGTGTTGAGCCCGGTGGCGAGCAGTTTGGTCTGCTCGTTGTGGATCAGGCTCATTCCGCGCCGGCCTCAGGATGCTGGGGCGATCAGGCGAATTCCAGGATCACCGCGTCGACCGCGAGGCTCTCGCCCTCCTTGGCGTGAATCTTCTCCACGGTGGCGTCGCGCTCGGCGCGGAGCACGTTCTCCATCTTCATCGCCTCGACGATGGCGATGGCCTCGCCGTTCTTCACTTCCTGGCCTTCCTTCACCAGGATCTGCTTCACGAGGCCGGGCATCGGGCAGAGCACCTGCTTGCCCGAGCCGGCATCCTCCTTGACCGGCATCAGCGCGGCGAGCTCCGCCTCGCGGCGGGTGTAGACGCGGGCGTCGGCCGCGGCGCCCGCGTGCTGGAGCGCGACGCCGTTGAGCAGCCCGCGCACCTGGATCGCGACACGCTGCGCGCCGATCGTGCCGGTCCAGACCGGCTCGCCGGGGCGCCACTCGCTCTCGACCACGTGGGCGGTGCCGTCGGCCTCGGTGACGACGAGGCAGTTCTGCGCCAGCGCGTCCTCGTGCGGATCGACGGTGACGGGGAAGGCTTCGCCCGCCAGCATCACAACGCGGTCGCGCTCGAAATGCAGCAGGCCCGGGTCGCGCATCTGGCCGGAGATGCCGCGCTTGCGCGCATTGAGCTTGTGGTCGATCGCGGCCGCCGCCGCCATCATCCGCTGGGCCACCGCGCCCTTCGGCTCGGGCGCGGAGAACCCTTCCGGGAACTCCTCGGCGATGAAGCCGGTCGACAGCGCGCCCTCGCGCCAGCGCGGATGCGCCATCAGGGCGGCGAGGAACGGGATGTTGTGGCGGATGCCGTCGATGGCGAAGGCGTCGAGCGCCTCGGCCTGCAGCTCGATCGCTTCCGCACGGGTCGGCGCCCAGGTCACGAGTTTGGCGATCATCGGATCGTAGTGGATCGCGATCTCGCCGCCCTCCTCCACGCCGGTGTCGTTGCGGACCTTGCCGTTGCCGAACTCGCCTTCCTCCGGCGGCCGGTAGGTGGTGAGCCGGCCGATCGAGGGCAGGAAGTTGCGGGTCGGGTCCTCGGCGTAGACGCGGCTCTCCACCGCCCAGCCGTCGAGCTTCACCTGGTCCTGCGTGAGCGGCAGCGTCTCGCCGTAGGCGACCCGGATCATCAGCTCGACGAGGTCGACGCCGGTGATCATCTCGGTGACCGGATGCTCCACCTGGAGGCGGGTGTTCATTTCGAGGAAGTAGAACGACTTGTCCTGGCCGGCGACGAACTCGACGGTGCCGGCGGAATCGTAGTCTACGGCCTTCGCCAGGGCGACGGCCTGCTCGCCCATCTTCCGGCGGGTGGCCTCGTCGAGGAGCGGCGACGGCGCCTCCTCGATGACCTTCTGGTTGCGGCGCTGGATCGAGCATTCGCGCTCGCCGAGGTAGACCACGTTGCCGTGCTTGTCGCCGATCACCTGGATCTCGATGTGGCGCGGGTCGGTGATGAACTTCTCGATGAACACGCGGTCGTCGCCGAAGGACGACGCGGCCTCGGACTTGGCGCGGGCGAAGCCCTCCGCGACTTCGCCCGAGGCGTAGGCGATGCGCATGCCCTTGCCGCCGCCGCCGGCCGACGCCTTGATCATCACCGGGTAGCCGATGCCGTCGGCGATCTCGACCGCGTGCTCGGGGCTCTCGATCACGCCGAGGAAGCCCGGCACCGTCGAGACGTCGGCGGCCGCCGCCGCCTTCTTCGATTCGATCTTGTCGCCCATCGCAGCGATGGCGCCGGGGTTCGGCCCGATGAAGACGATGTTGGCTTCGGCGAGCGCGTTGGCGAAGGCCTCGCGCTCAGACAGGAAGCCGTAGCCCGGATGCACCGCCTGCGCGCCCGTCCGCTTGCAGGCGTCGATGATCTTCTCGATGACGAGGTACGACTGCGACGCCGCCGCCGGGCCGATGTGGACGGCCTCGTCGGCCATCGCAACGTGCACCGCGTCACGGTCGGCCTCCGAGTAGACCGCCACGGTCTTGATGCCCATGCGTCGCGCCGTCTTGATGACGCGGCAGGCGATCTCGCCCCGGTTTGCGATCAGGATCTTGTCGAACATCTTTTGGCGCGCTCGAATCAGGTCGTCTTCAGGAACCGGCTTGGCGTGAGCCGGACAGAACGTTCCCGTTAAAGCAGATCACGAGGCGACGGAAGCTGTGCCGGAGGCCGAGGGCGCGGCCCCGGCGGTGAAAAGTTTTTGGCTCCGGTTCAAGCTGCAAGGTCAGGCTGTAAGCGCCCGCAGCAAGTTCACGCCGCGCGGGCGAAGCGCGGCCGGTCGGCCTTGGCCGGCTCGCGGGTCCAGCGGTTGGCGTCCAGCGCGAACGC
>NZ_VRUX01000264.1:0-5632 GCF_008039885.1 Methylobacterium sp. WL103 | reverse complement strand
GGCCGGGTTGGCGTGGACGATCGGCTCGTCCGGCCGGCGCGGGTCGGCGAGGAAGGCGGGCGCGGCGGCATCGAGCAGCGCGATCCAGCCGGCGTGCGGTGCCGGTTCGTTCAAGCCGTCCGCGTCGGGCTCTGCCATGCTCTCGTCCGGCCTCGCGAAGCCACGGCTCCGACCGCTCAGCGATAGCGACATCGGACCGGACGGCCAAGCCTGAAGCGGCGCCCCGGGGGTGAGGCGGTCACCGGATGGGTTCGTGTGCCGGCCTTTCACCTAGGTTGAATGAAAGAAGGCCTATCGACACGATCGCGTGATCCCGGGGCGCCGCAATCGAGCCCGGAACCCAGACCGTAGGTTGCGCTCGGTTGGGCGCCGTCGGCGCCTCTCGATCCCGGGCTCCGCTGCGCAGCCCCGGGACGACGGGGCGCGGGTGCGAGACGACGGAGCGAGGGTGGAAGCGAAACGCGAGAGCGCCCCCGACCCCCCTACTGCCGGATCCACATCACCCGGCCGATCCAGGCGATCTCGCCGACGTTCAGGGTGCGGTCGTCGTGCTCGGGGTTGAGCGAGGCGAGCTCGACGGTGCGTGCCGTGCGGCGGCGCAGCTCCTTGGCGATGACCTCGCCGGAATGCAGCCGCACCACCACGCGGTCGCCCTTGCGGACGCCGGCCGAGGGCGAGACGATCAGCACGTCGCCGTCGCGGAACAGCGGCAGCATCGACTCGCCCTGCACCTCCAGGGCGAAGGCGCGCTCCTCGCCGAGATCGGGAAACTCGATCTCCTCCCAGCCGGGGCCGCCGGTCGGCATGCCCTCGTCGGTGAACTGGCGGCCGGCGCCGGCCTGGGTCAGGCCGATCAGCGGCACGGTGGCGCGCGGCGGCCCCTCGCGGGCCTCGATCAACCTAAGGAAGTCATCGAGGCTGGCGCCGGTGGCGGCTAGGACCTTGGACACCGACTCGGTGGAGGGCCAGCGCTTGCGTCCGTCGACGCCGACGCGCTTGGACCGGTTGAAACTGGTGGCGTCGAGCCCGGAACGTCGGGCGAGGCCGGATGGGGAGAAGCCGTGCCGCTCGGCCAGACGGTCGATGGCATTCCAAATCTGCTCGTGGGACAGCATGCGGGACCAAGGCGAAGACGACCGCAGAGACGCACGGCCTAGTTGTAGGAAAGTAGAACTACGGATCGAGAAAGGCAATCGGCCGAATGGCTAATCCACGCCTCCCGGAGGCCGTTACAACCGTCGGGATGGTTGCCGGACGGTTGCCAGGGAACCGCCCGGCGCCCTATCGACGGCGCATCGAAAAGCGGGTGCGCCGATGACGTCGATCTATAAGATCTGTCCCGAGAGGCTGTGGCGCGAGGCGGAAGCCCTCGGTCGCTTCGTCGGCGCCGAGATCGACCGGGCCGACGGTTTCATCCACTTTTCCACAGCCGAGCAGGTGGCCGAGACCGCGCGGCGGCATTTTTCCGGTCGCGACGGGCTCCTGCTCGTCGCCGTCGACGCCGAAGCGCTCGGTCCGGCGCTGCGCTACGAGCCTTCGCGCGGCGGCGACTTGTTTCCGCATCTCTACGGCGACCTGCCCCTCGACGCGGTGCGCCGCGTGAGCCCGATGCCGCTCGGGCCGGACGGCGCGCACGTGCTGCCGGCGGAGATCCCGGCATGATCGGCGCCCTATTTCCGCTGCTGCGCCCGGCGCTGCACGGCCTCGACGCCGAGCACGCGCACAACCTGACCGTTCGCGCGCTCAGCCTGATGCCGCCGCGCACGCCGCCCGCCGACGATTCCCGCCTCGCGGTCGAGGCGTTCGGCCGCCGGTTCCCGAACCCGGTCGGCCTGGCGGCGGGCTTCGACAAGGGCGCGCAGGCGGCCGACGCGCTGCTTGGCTTCGGCTTCGGCTTCGTCGAAGTCGGCGGCGTGGTGCCCAAGCCCCAGCCCGGCAACCCGCGCCCGCGGGTGTTCCGGCTTCCGCGGGACCGGGCGGTGATCAACCGCTTCGGCCTCAACAGCGCCGGCCTCGACGTGGTCGCCGACCGCCTGCGCGCGCGGGCCGGGCGGCCGGGGATCGTCGGGGTCAACATCGGCGCCAACAAGGAGGCCGTCGACCGGCTCGCCGACTACGTCGCCTGCACCGGGCGGCTCGCGCCGCTCGTGGACTTCGTCACCGTCAACGTCTCGTCGCCCAACACGCCGGGCCTGCGCGACCTGCAAGGCGAGGCCTTCCTCGACGACCTGCTCGCCCGGGTGGTCGCGACCCGCGACGCGGCCGCCGCCCGGATCGGATCGGAGAAGGCCGCGATCCTTCTGAAGATCGCCCCCGACATCACCCTCGACGCCCTGGACGCGATCTGCGCCACGGCGGTTAGCCGCGGGGTGCAGGCGCTCGTCGTCTCGAACACCACGGTGGCGCGGCCGGCCTCCCTCGCCGAGACGGCGCTCGCGGGCGAGACCGGGGGCCTGTCCGGCCGGCCGCTGTTCTCGGCCTCGACGCGGATGCTGGCCGAGACCTACCTGCGCGTCGGCGACCGGCTGCCCCTGGTCGGCGTCGGCGGCGTCGACTCGGCCGAGACCGCCTGGACCAAGATCCGCGCCGGCGCGAGCCTTCTCCAGCTCTACTCGGCCCTCGTCTACGAAGGCCCCGGCCTCGTCGGCACGATCAAGCGCGGCCTGGTCGAGCGGATGCGATCGGAGGGGCTGACGAGCCTCGCCGGCGTGGTCGGGCGCGACGCGAAGGCGCTGGCGCGGGAGGCGTGACGCGCTCTTTCCTCCCCCCTCTGCAGGGAATGAAAGAGGCGCGAGGTCGGGGGCCGCGGCGGAAAGTCAGCTCACCCCCGCCGTCTCGTTCCGACGAACACCGCGCCGGCGGCGGCGGCACCGAGCAGCAGCCACTTCACCGGCAGCAAAGCGGCGTGCTCGCTCGGGAGCGGCTCGGACACGAAGCGGCCTGGGGCGATCTCGACCCCCGGCTTCCCATACGCCCGCGCGTCGGCGATCTGGTTCGCGGTGACGGCCCAGCCGGCGTCGCGGGCATGATCGTTGGCCATCATCGCGACCCCGACGGCGCATCCGGCCGCCAACGCCGCGAGAACCCGAACCCGTGCCTGCATCGCGTGTCCTTTGCCGCCCCCGGGAAACGAGAACCGTTAAAAATGCGCGCGTGCCGGACGCATGAGGGGGGTGCGTCGAGACACGATTGAGAAGCACCCGCGCGGTCTCTTATCTCGCAAGTGCGTGATCGCCACGCGCGAACCTCGATCCAGGCCTCGTCATGACCGACCCCGTCAGCACGCCCAAGCGTTCCTCGGCCGCCGGTGGCTGGGGCGCGCTGAAGAGCTGCGGCAAGCACCTCCTCGGCAGCCGCTCCCCGCTCTCGGGCGCCCGCGCCCTGCTGAAGGCGAACCAGCCGGACGGGTTCGACTGCCCCGGCTGCGCTTGGGGCGACCCGGAACACGGCTCGTCGTTCGAGTTCTGCGAGAACGGCGTGAAGGCGGTCTCGTGGGAGGCCACCGACAAGCGCACCCCGCCGAAGTTCTTCGCCCGCCACACCGTGAGCGAGCTGCGCGGCTGGAGCGACTACGCCCTCGAGGGCGAGGGCCGCCTCACCCATCCGATGCGCTACGACGCAGCCAGCGACCGCTACGTCGCGGTGTCGTGGGACGCGGCCTTCGCCGAGATCGGCGCAACGCTCCGCGGCCTCGACCACCCGGACCAGGCCGAGTTCTACACCTCCGGCCGCGCCTCGAACGAGGCGGCCTACCTCTACCAGCTGTTCGCCCGGGCCTACGGCACCAACAACTTCCCCGACTGCTCGAACATGTGCCACGAGGCCAGCGGCATCGGCCTCGCGCACGCCATCGGCGTCGGCAAGGGCACGGTGCTGCTGGAGGATTTCGAGAAGGCGGACGCGATCTTCGTCGTCGGGCAGAACCCCGGCACCAACCACCCGCGGATGCTCGCCGACCTGCGCAAGGCCGCCGAGCGCGGCGCCAAGGTGGTGGTGTTCAACCCCGTGCGCGAGCGCGGGCTGGAGCGCTTCGCCGACCCGCAGAACACCGTCGAGATGCTGCGCGGCGCGAGCCGGCCGATCGCGAGCCACTACCTGCAGCCGCGGCTCGGCGGCGACATGGCCGCCTTCCGCGGCATCGCCAAGGCGGTCTTCGCCGCCGACGACGCGGCCCTCGCCGCCGGCCGTCCCTCGGTGCTCGACCGCGCCTTCCTGGCCAGCCACACCGAAGGGCTCGCCGCCTACCGCGCGGCGGTCGACGCGACCGGCTGGGACGCGATCGAGGACCAGTCCGGCCTGTCGCGCGCCATCCTCGAAGAGGTGGCGGAGATCTACATCACCTCGTCGAAGTCGATCGCGACCTGGGCGATGGGCGTGACCCAGCACCGCCACTCGGTGGCGACGGTGCGCGAGATCGCCAACCTGATGTTCTTGCGCGGCAACATCGGCCGCCCGGGCGCCGGCCTCTGCCCGGTGCGCGGCCACTCCAACGTCCAGGGCGACCGCACGGTCGGCATCAACGAGAAGCCGCCGGTCGCCTTCCTCGACGCGCTTGAGCGCGAGTTCGGCTTCGCCGCCCCGCGCCGGCACGGCCACAACGTGCTGGCCGCCATCGGCGCGATGCTCGACGGCACGGCGAAGGCCTTCATCGGGCTGGGCGGCAACTTCGCCCGCGCCACGCCGGACACGGCCCTGGTGGCCAAGGCGCTGGCCTCCTGCGAGCTCACGGTCCACATCGCGACGAAGCTCAATCACTCGCACCTCGTGCCGGGCCGGGTCGGCTACGTGCTGCCCTGCCTCGGGCGCACCGAGATCGACCGGAACGCCGCCGGCAAGACCCAGATCGTGACCGTCGAGGATTCGATGAGCATGGTCCACGGCTCGGGCGGCATCAACAAGCCGGCCTCGAAGGAGCTGCGCTCGGAGATCGCGATCATCGCGGGCATGGCGGCGGCCACCGTCGGCTCAGACCGGATCGACTGGGCGGCGATGGCCGAGGATTACGACCGCATCCGCGACCGGATCGAGCGCACGGTACCGGGGTTTGCCGGCTACAACGTCCGAGTCCGGCGCCCGCGCGGCTTCATGCTGCGCAACCTCGCCGCCGAGCGCGTGTTCGAGACCGCCACCGGCCGCGCGAACTTCTCGGCGGACGCGCTGCCCGCGGCCACCGAGCACCAAGTCGCAGCGGGGGCCGACAACACCTTCGTGCTGCAGACCTTCCGCAGCCACGACCAGTACAACACCACGATCTACGGCCTCGACGACCGCTACCGCGGCGTCTACGGCGAGCGCCGGGTGATCTTCTGCCACCCCGACGACCTCGTCACCCTGCGCCAAAGCTTCGGTGAGCGGGTCGACGTGGTCGGCCTGCACGCGGACGGCACGTCGCGCATCGCCGAGGATTTCCGCCTGGTGCCGTTCGACATGCCGCGCGGGAGCCTGGCCGGCTACTACCCCGAGCTCAACGTGCTGGTGCCGCTCTCGACCTTCGGCGCCGAGAGCGACACGCCGACCTCGAAGTCGGTTCTGGTCACCGTGTGCCCGCGGACGGTGGCGGCCGCGGCGGCTTGAGCACGGCCGACGACGCGAGCGCGGCCGACGAGACGGCGTTCCTCACGCTGGTCGAGGC
>NZ_VRUX01000263.1:0-5677 GCF_008039885.1 Methylobacterium sp. WL103 | reverse complement strand
CCGGGCCGGCGGCCACGGCGACGGCGGCGGCAGCCGAGACGCCCCACTTCTCTTCGAGCATCTTGGCGAGGTCGGCGGCCTCGAGAACGGTCAGCGACGACAGGTCGTCAACGAGCTTGGCAAGATCAGCCATGGTGATGATCCTCTAACGATATCGGTGTGAAGGGATGGGTTTGAAAGGGGTGAACGACCGTCAGGCCGCTTCGTCCTTGATGGCATAGGCTCCGAACACGCGGGCGAGCTTGGCCGCCGGCGCGTTGACGACCTGAGCGATCTTAGTCGCGGGAGCCTGGACGAGGCCCACGATCTTGGCGCGCAGTTCGTCGAGGGACGGGAGCGAGGCGAGGGCCTTCACGCCGTCCGGGTTCAGAGCGGTCGCACCCATGGCGCCGCCGAGGATCACGAGCTTGTCGTTTGCCTTGGCGAAATCCACTGCCACCTTGGCGGCCGCGACCGGATCGCTCGAATAGGCGAGCAGGGTCGGGCCCTTCAGGAGGGGCTTGATGGAGGCGACGTCCGTGCCATCGAGAGCGATGCTGGCGAGGCTGTTCTTCGCGACCTGCACGGTGGCGCCGGCCAGCTTCATCTGCGAACGCAGCTTCTGCATCTCGGCGACCGTGAGGCCTTTGTAGTGGGCCACGACGACGACGGCGCTCTTTGCGAACACGCCGTTGAGCGTCGAGACGAGATCAGCTTTTGCTGTCCTGTCCACTGGGGCTCTCTCCGGTTTGAGCGGAACCCGAGAATGGGTCCGCCGGTTGCACGTGCCGCCCGGGACGGAACTTCGACCTTGGTTAAGCCGAAAACGTCCTGGACGACGCTTCACGGCCCTGTCCCCCGGTGCCGCCCCCGCGAGGGGTGCGATGCCTAAGGGCTGAGATGGTTCAAACCGATGCCTTCACGCCGTCCCTCATCGGTCGGGCGCTTCGAAACTGCGGTCTTCCCCGTCTGTG
Source organism: Methylobacterium sp. WL103 (assembly GCF_008039885.1). Lineage (NCBI taxonomy): Bacteria > Pseudomonadati > Pseudomonadota > Alphaproteobacteria > Hyphomicrobiales > Methylobacteriaceae > Methylobacterium > Methylobacterium sp. WL103. The sequence continues at coordinate 4,724 of NZ_VRUX01000263.1, read as the reverse complement.
CAGGCTTTGCGGATTAAGCCGGCGAACCGGCACCTGCAGTCTCGGACAGGACATAGCCGGACACGGCCTTCAGAGGTTTTCACCCCTTAGGTCCTGCCGGCCATCGACGCCCGGTCACCCAGGCGGCGTCTCGATACGGAGCCCGCCCGGGCGGACGGGCTCCATCAACAAACATGAAAATTGCGTGGAGCGCGGTGTATAGAGCGAAGCAAGCGCCCTGCCAAGTGCCGAAACGCGACTTTTCCGACGTGGTCGCGCCGCGCCGGCCGTCGCGGCCCTAGGCCGCCTCGCGCTCCGGCACGAAGCGCTTGCGCGCGTTCTCCCACCACGAGCGCTGCCGCGCGGCCTCCGTCTCGGCGGCCTTGGCCGCGTAGAACGAGGCGTTGTGCTCGCCGCGCAGGGCCTCGCGGGTGAAGCGGATCAGGTGGTGGGCGACGAAGCCCATGTTGAACACCGCCTCGATCTGCCCGCGCTTCAGGGCGTAGCCGGCCGCCGACCAGAACGGCCGCCGGTAGTCGGAGAAGATGCCGACCCGGGTGATGATGTTGAACCCGAGGATCAGCCCGCGGCGTAGGTTGGTGAAGGTGAGCTTGCCCTTGGTCGGCGTCTTGATCCGGTGGGGATAGGTCGTCGCGCACTGGTGCTTGAAGCGCTCGAAGATCTTTTCCGGCTCGTAGGCGTGCGCGATGGCCCGGCGCCAGCTCGACACCACGGTGTCGTGCGGACGCTTGAACAGCACGTTCGATTCGAGGCTGGCGTCGTGGAGCAGCCGCCCCTCCTTCTCGAGCCGGTCCCAGAGCGGAGTCTTCGGCAGCGCCTGGAGAATGTTGATCGTCAGGACGGGGATGCCCGACTTGTCGATGAAGTCGATCAGGTACTGCTCGGAAGCGTCCGATTCGGTGTCGAGGCCGAGGATGATGCCCGAGGTCACTTCGAGCCCGTAGGAGTTGAGCGTCTCGATCGCGCCGTACATCGGCACGGCGGCGTTGTGGGTCTTGTCGATGCCCTTGAGCGCGTCCTCCTCCGGCGTCTCGATGCCGACGAACACGGTCATGAAGTTCGCCTGGCGCATCAGCTCGAGGATCTCGGGCTGCTTGGCCATGTTCAGGGTCGCCTCGCAGGCGAACTGGAGCGGGTAGTCGTTCTTCTTCTGCCACGCCACCAGGTGCGGGAGCATGTCCCGCGTCGCCTTGCGGTTGGCGATGAAGTTGTCGTCGACGAAGTAGACCACCGCCGGGTGGCCGGGCTGGCTGATGATCGCGTCGAGCTCGGCGCACATCTGCTCGGCGCTCTTCAGCCGCGGCTGGCGCCCGTAGAGCTGCGGGATGTCGCAGAACTCGCAGCGGTACGGACAGCCCGACGAGAATTGCAGCGAGCCGATCAGGTAGCGCTTCAACGGAGCCGCCTCGTAGGCCGGCGCCGGGAAGTCGGAGAGCGGCAGCCGCTCCTTCGTCTCGAGCCGAACCTGGGCCGAGGGGCGCGTCAGGTCGCGGTCGAGGATCGATACCAGCTCGTCCGTGGCGTCGCCGATCTCGCCCATGTGGAGGTAGTCGAAGTCTGGGTACTTCTCCGGGGCGCCCGAGACCGAGGGGCCGCCGAGCACCGTCACCTTGCCGGCGGCGTGCGCACGCTTGGCGATCTCGTGGATCTGCGGCTCCTGGATGTGCATGCCCGACACGAACACCGCGTCGGCCCAGGCGAACTCCTCAGGCGTGGCGCGCTTGATGTTCTCGTCGACGAACCGGCACTCCCAGCCTTCCGGCATGTAGGCCGAGATCAGCAGGAGCCCCTGCGGCGGCATGAAGGCCTTCACGCCGCCCATCAACGGGTAGGCGTGGGAGAACGTCCCGAAGGACGGCGTGTAGGCGGGGAAGACGCATAGGATGCGTCGCTTGGTCTGTACGGGGAGGGTGCATCGCATGCCGTCTATTTAGCACAGGCACGGGCGATGGCGCCCCCCTTCGCTGCGGCAATCTGCATCGTGATGGCGGGTATGGAGCCGCTCCGCGGCGCTTCTCGTGCTGGGGCCCGGCTCGCCTTTCGCTGACGCTTCAGGCGTCCGGGAAAACGGCGAGGGTTTGCTGCCAGGGTCGAGTCATGCGCACCCGATTTCCCGGACGGGTGAAGCGAAGCGGAACCCGATCCGGGACCCAGCATGGAAAGCGCCGCGCAGCGGCTCTGGCTACTGATTGAGATCGAGATACAGATCACGCCAATCCGGGTTCATCGCCTCGATCAGCGCCAGCTTCCAGGCTCGCCGCCAGCGCTTGATCGCGTACTCACGAATCCGAGCGTCGATGATGCGCGGATGATCCTCGGACCAGACCAGCATCACGACGCCGTAGGTCTTGGTGAAGCCGGGCGTCACTGCAGGCCGATGCTCCCAGACGCGTCGTGCGAGATCCGTCGTGGAACCGGTATAGAGCGTTCCGTTCCGCTGGCTGGCCAGGATGTCGACGTGAGACGTCATCGGTGGCCCGCAGCGGGAGGACTCAAACGAAAAACGCCCGGCCGCAGGGGCCGGGCGCTTCGTCGTTCGTGCGGGACGGATCAGGCGCCGAGGACGGAGCCCGGCTCGACCTTCACGCCCGGGCCCATCGTCGAGGTGACGGCGATGCGCTGGATGTAGGTGCCCTTGGAGCCGGCGGGCTTGGCCTTGGCCACCGCGTCGGCGAACGCCTTGATGTTCTCGACGAGCTTCTGCTCGTCGAACGAGACCTTGCCGATGCCGGCGTGGACGATGCCCGCCTTCTCGACGCGGAACTCGACCGAGCCGCCCTTGGCGCCGGCGACCGCGGACTTCACGTCCATGGTGACGGTGCCGACCTTCGGGTTCGGCATCAGGCCGCGGGGGCCGAGCACCTTACCGAGGCGACCGACGAGCGGCATCATGTCCGGGGTGGCGATGCAGCGATCGAAGTCGATCTTGCCGCCCTGGACGATCTCGAGGAGGTCCTCGGCGCCGACGATGTCGGCGCCGGCCGCGCGGGCGTCGTCCGCCTTGGCGCCGCGGGCGAACACCGCCACCCGCACCGTCCGGCCGGAGCCGTTGGGCAGGTTGCAGACGCCGCGGACCATCTGGTCGGCGTGGCGCGGGTCGACGCCGAGGTTCATCGAGACCTCGACGGTCTCGTCGAACTTGGCGTTGGCCTTGGCCTTCACCATCGCGACCGCCTCGGCGATGCCATAGAGCTTGGTCGGGTCGATGCCCTCGCGGGCGGCGCGGATGCGCTTGCCTTCGTGTGCCATGGTGCCCTCCCCTTACGCGGTGACTTCGAGGCCCATGGCCCGCGCGGAGCCACGGATCATCGCGACGGCGGCGTCCACCGAGTCGCAGTTCAGGTCGGGCATCTTCTTCTCGGCGATCTCGCGAAGCTGCGCCTCGGAGACCTTGCCGACGTTGGAGCCGGGTTTGCCGGGGGTCTTGGAGCCCGAGGCCGGCTTCTTGCCGATCTTCAGGCCCGCGGCCTTCTTCAGGAAGAAGGTGACCGGCGGCTGCTTCATCTCGAAGGTGAAGCTGCGATCCTGATAAGCCGTGATCACGACCGGGATCGGGGTCCCCTTCTCGATCTGCGCGGTCTTCGCATTGAAGGCCTTGCAGAATTCCATGATGTTGAGGCCGCGCTGACCGAGCGCGGGACCGATCGGCGGCGACGGGTTGGCGGCGCCGGCCGGGACTTGAAGCTTCACGTAGCCCGTGATCTTCTTCGCCATGGGACTGCTCCCAAATGATTGCGCGCCGCCGGGCTGCCTGAGGCTCGGTCGGACGGGCGGTTGCAGGTCGCGGTGCGGACCGTGGACCCCGGCGGCGAACCGGGCGGGCCTTCCGCGTGTGATCGGCGAAGTTCGAGCTGCGGGGAGAAGGGTCGCCCCTGCCCTCTCCGCCGCTCTCCGTCCGCTCTACGTCAGGCCTTCTCGACCTGGGCGTATTCGAGTTCCACCGGGGTGGCGCGGCCGAAGATCGACACGGCGACCTTCAGGCGCGAGCGGCTCTCGTCGACTTCCTCGACGGTGCCGTTGAACGAGGCGAAGGGACCGTCAGCGACGCGGACCGTCTCGCCGATCTCGAAGGAGATCGAGGGCTTGGGACGATCGACGCCCTCGGCGACCTGGCCCTTGATCCGCTCGGCTTCCGAATCCGGGATCGGTACCGGCTTCGACTTGTCAGCGCCGAGGAAGCCCGTGACCTTCGGGGTGTTCTTGATCAGGTGGTAGACCTCGTCGGTGAGGTCGCACTTCACCAGCACGTAGCCGGGGAAGAACTTCCGCTCCGCGTCGACCTTGCGCCCGCGGCGGACCTCGACGACCTTCTCGGTCGGGACCATCACCTCCTCGAAGAGGTCCATGAGCCCACGCTGGGCTGCCTGATCCTTGATGGACTGGGCGACCTTGTTCTCGAAATTCGAGTAGGCGTGGACGATGTACCAGCGCTTCGACACGGTTCTGATCGACTCCTGAGCGTTCGCGGCGGGCCGGGGCCCGAGGCGGTGTGTGTTGTCCTAGAGACCCAGGATCAGGCCGACGAAGTAGCGCAGGCCCTGATCCACCACCGTGAAGAACAGGCTCGCAACCACCACCATCACGAACACCATGATCGTGGTGACCGTGGTCTCCTTGCGGGTCGGCCACGTGACCTTGCGGCCCTCGTCGCGTACCTGCCCGAGGAACTCCAGCGGGCCGACGCGCTTCGGCGCGGGCCGGGCGGGCGGGGCGTTGCGCTGCGG
>NZ_VRUX01000262.1:0-5678 GCF_008039885.1 Methylobacterium sp. WL103 | reverse complement strand
CGCCTCTGGGCCAGGCTCAAAGAGTGGCGCGCCATCGCCACCCGCTACGAGAAGACTGCCGTCAGCTTCATGGGCGTCCTCTCCCTCGCAGCCGCCCTCGATTGGCTCAAGCGATGACACGCCCTAGAGGTCAAAATCTGACGGGTGGAACCCATGCCTTGGGTCCGCTTCCGACCCAAGTTCGCCGTCCAGGCCCGCATCGACGATGCCCGAAAGCAGCCATTCGTCGGGCGTGAAGCAACTTGGGTTCGGGGTCGAAGGCGTACCTTGGCCTTTCAGCCCGGCGCGGACATCCCGCGACTGACGCGATGTCGCTGTACGCTTCGGAATAATCAATCGTAGAGCGTATACATAGAACCGGGCAGTTCGCGGGAAATTGATCACTGAAAAATCTGTCACGCGAAGCCTCGGGATAAATTTTTCGACGGCGAATTGTTCTACACCATTAATAAAGTCATCATCTTGATCGATTAATATTGGGAATAGTATAAAACTATCCGGCTGCACTCGTCGCTCGATTACATGTTACTTGCGCCGGAGGTGGTCATCTAGCCAAAAGAACCGAGCGGATCAGTGCCGTCCGCTCGCCCTGCCATCGTTACACGACCGACGATGCACCAACTGCGAACCCAGGTTACCGAATAGAGGCAGGCCACGGATTTTTGGTGTTTTCGCCTATCAAGCGAAGCTCTTCCAAGCTGTCCGCAGATTTTTTTTGGAGTGTTGCATTGTGGGTATTGCTTAGTTGACGACAACCGTCCAAGCCCCTGATTTAGGGGAGACTGCCATGTACCGACACATCACTGCTGTTCTTATCGCCTCGATCAGTTTGACCGCCTGCCAGACTGCTGCGCCTGGCCCACAGCAGACAGCTGTGTTCCAGGGGGACATCGCACGCCTTCGAGCCGATCGTGACGCAAGGCGCATCTCCTATACGGAATGGGCGGAGCGCACGGGGGCTGCGGTACGAGCAAACGTCACCCTCAGCCCCGATCAGGAAGCAGCGATCGCCTACCGGACGCAGTTGGCCCGACGCGTGGATGCCGGTGCGATGACGCCACGCCAGTTCGAACGCGAGAGCGCTCGCACCCTGGAGCGCGTGAGGGCGAGCAAGCAGGGCGCCTGAGGTCGAACAGACCCTGCACCGGGCGTCATCTTTCAGTTTTGGGCGTCGCTTGATACCCCCTGCAGACTGGCGGCAGCCTTGACGATGGAGAGCACGCTGCGGCGCGTCACCTTGTCGGAGATGGTGGCGAAGGTCTGGACCAGTTCCATCACGTGCGGGTCCTGAAGCAGGTTCTGGATCGTCTCCTTGCCATCAGCATTCTCACCCGGATCGTCGAAGAAGGTCGAGACCGACACGCCGAGGAAGTCGGCAATTGCCTGAAGACGGGCGGCGCCGACGCGGTTGCGGCCCTTCTCGTACTTCTGGACCTGCTGGAACGTGACCCCGAGGGCCTGCCCGAGCGCGGTCTGGCTCAGTCGCTGGGCCGTCCGATACGCCGCGATACGGCTGCCGATCGAGCGGTCGCCATCGGTGGTGATTTTCGGCGCATGGGTGAGGGTCATCTCGGCGGTCGCTTTCAGGTGGGAGGAAGCCGAGCCGACGTCTCTGCCATCCCGAACACAACCTAATACGCATTGCGCGCGATTGAGTTTCAAGGAAAATATCAATCCTGGGTTGCGAAAATGGCATAACTTCTTCGTGTACGATCCTTGCTCATTCGAACCGAACCCGTGCTCACTCTCTCATTGCGCCCTGCCCAGACGGGTTCTGGGGTGGCTACAGTCTGCGGCTGTATTACAAATTTTGGACCACTCGAGGATTGCATTCGTTGAGGGTCAAGGTTGTGATGTGCGACGCAATCTTTCACGGAGGCAGCACATGCCGGCATCCTTGCAGTCCATACTTGATGCATCGGGCTATCTCGGCACATGGGAAACGGATCTTGATACGCAGATTGTTCGGCTGACAGGCGCGCTCCCTCGCGTGCTTGCCGTCGATGAGACGCAAGGTGCAACGGGAGTACCCGTCTCAGCGCTACTGAAAGGCGTCCATCAGGCAGATCGCGAGCGTATCGCTCACCTCATGCACAAAGCTCACAGCACCGCAGGGCGGTTTGAAGCCGAGTTTCGCACCTGCGGCCGAGAGGGAGGCGTTCACTGGATCGCCGCACGTGGACGCATCGAGACTGATCCGACCGGCCGAGGGTTGCGCTGCATCGGGCTGATGACGGACCTGACGGAGGCGCGCCAAGATGGCCAGGCGGCGACCGATCATACGATGCAAACGATCGACCGGGTGGTCGACGCGCTCATGGCGCTTCGATCCCTGACCAAGGAGCTAGGCTCACCCATCCTGCCGACCTTGATCAACGTCATGCTGCTCGAACTCGGAACGATCCTGGCCAAAAGCATGGGATCGAGCGAAATCGACCGCATGCACTAACAAGAGTTCGATCAAGCCGTCCGCTGCCTCACGGCGGCTCGACCGTGACACGATCAAGTCCGCCTCAAACTTGAAGGTGCCGCGGTTTGCCGGAACGGGGCGAAGGGCGGTCTCAGGCCGCCTCGGCGACCTTCTTCTTCCGTCCACGCGCCTTTGGGGCCGCCTCGGGGGCTTCTGTGGCTTCGGGTGCGATCTTCCGGCGCTGCTGACCGAGACCAAGCGCATGAGCGAGCGCTGAGCGCTGCGCCGAGTAGTTGGCCGTCGTCATCGGGTAATCGGACGCCAGGCCGTACTTCGCGCGGTAACCTTCAGGGGTCAGGCCGCGCAGCGTCAGGTGGCGCTTCAGTGTCTTGTAGGACTTGCCGTCCTCAAAGCTGATCAGCGCCTCAGGCGTGATCGACTTCCGGATCTGGGCTGCTGTCGGCTTCTCAGGGCCGGCCAGCTCCGCCACGGCTTCTTTGCCGAGGCTGGTAAGGGCGGCATGCACCTTGGCAATCAGAGCCGACAGCTCGGTGACGGGAACGTTGTTATTCGAGACGTAGGCGGCGACAAGGTCGGCCGTCATTTCAAATTCGTCTCGCCCTGAAACGAGAATTGCGCCGTCATGCATGGTATTACCTTCAAATGATTCCTAGCTTCGCATAACAACTTACGGATTTGAACGTCAAGCTTTTGTTAGGGATCTCGCGTTAGGAGATTTTTAGATTTTCTGGGGTTGGCAATGCGTGTTCTTCTAGTCGAGGACGATGCGGCTGTCGCGCAAAGCGTTGAGCTGATGCTCAAATCCGAGCGGTTCGTGACCTACACCACCGACCTCGGTGAGGAAGGGATCGATCTCGGCAAGCTCTACGACTACGACATCATCCTGCTCGACCTGACGCTTCCCGACATGTCCGGCTACGATGTGCTGCGCGGTCTTCGTCTCGCCAAGATCAAGACGCCGATCCTGATCCTCTCGGGCTTGAGCACGATCGAGGACAAGGTGAAGGGGCTCGGCTTCGGCGCCGACGACTACCTGACCAAGCCGTTTCACAGGGACGAACTCGTCGCCCGCATCCACGCGATTGTCCGCCGCTCGCAAGGGCACGCCGAGTCGGTTATCGATATCGAAGGCATGGTCATCAATCTCGATCAGAAAGTCATCGAAATTGCTGGAACGCGGGTCCCGCTCACCGGCAAGGAGTACCAGATGCTGGAACTCCTTGCCCTGCGAAAGGGAACAACGATCACCAAGGAGATGTTCCTCAACCATCTCTACGGCGGCATGGATGAGCCCGAGTTGAAGATCATCGACGTGTTCATCTGCAAGTTGCGCAGGAAGCTCGCGAACGCATCGGGCGGCAAGAACTACATCGAGACGATCTGGGGCCGTGGCTACGTGCTGCGTGAGGGTGCGCAGGAGATGCGGGCTATGGCGAGCTAAAATCTCCTGTGAAAAGCCCTTGCAGAATGGGCTCAAAATCTTTTGATAAATACTAAGTCTTTATTTCGTATTGGCTCCAAAATAGACGCCAATCGTGACTTTACGACGATGCTGATTTCAGATATTAAATAAAGAGCCATCTGAGTTTTTGTCGGAGCCATATTTTTGAGGCGGTTCACAGCTCTACGTGAAGTGCACATTATTACAAAGGCTATCGAAAGGTCCCCTGGAATACCGATCCTTAATGCTATCGGCGCCAGTATTCGATTTTCGCAAGGACGCGGGCCGATGCGCAAGACCGTAAGAATAGCTCTCTGCGGGCTCATCTTTCAGGCCGGAGCGCTCGTCGCCGCCAAGCCGGTCGTCGCCCGCGACTGCAACGCCAAGGCCGTCGACCTCCTGAAAGCGGCATCGCCGAACGGCAATTCGGTCTTCCGGGCAATCGCGCACAAAGCCTTCTTTCGCACCTGGATTGATTGCGAAGACCCCCAATACGCTTTGCCGACGGCCGTGCACGAGTCGGTGCATATGATGACCGCCGACGGCGATGTCTATCCGCTGGTTGGGGGAGGAGCGGTCAGGCGCCCGCCCGAAAGCACCGCCTTATTCGAGCCCGCCAGGATCGCGCGGCAATTTCGGCCAAGCCTGTTCGTGACCACCTATCTGCGCGTAGGCGGTTCGACCTCGGCGACCGACTTCCGGTACTTGCTCGACGAACTAAACGCCTACACTCACGACCTCGATACAGCAGTAGCACTCGACGGCTTGCGCACGCCCGACCGCCAGCTGTCCCACCGCGACGGTCTCGCCGCGCTGATGAGCTTTGTCGCGTTCTATGTTAAAGCGGCGGAGGCCGACCCGGATGCCTGGACCGCATTGAAACATCCGGACATGAAGAACGCCGTCTCGGCTCTCTGGGGGCAGGCAGAGCGCACGATGATAGGTTCCTGCCGGATTACCGATATCGGCACTGAGGACAGGGTGTTTCTTACGAAACTGTGCGAGCGGGGGCCGCAAACCGCCCTCAAACGACTTTTGGGGCGGGCGCCCGTCTGCCCAAAGGAGTGCCTCGCCTTACCGAGTACGGCAAGCCGCGAATGATGAGACGTTCGGAGCTGACAAGCGGTCCGGTCGGGCCCGACGTAACGAGGGCGCCGTATCAGACCGGTGCTTTAATCAATGACAGCCGCAGCCGTGATATATGTTCTGGACGCTGTTGCTGTAGAGGTACTGCGTCGGCAGGCGCTGCACTCTGGACATGCTGACGTTATGTATCACCGGAACGGTGTGGTGATGAACGCGGGTTACCGTATGGACCTGCACGATCGGCCGGACGCGGGTTACATTGTAGATGTGGCGCGTCTTGTGGATGTAATTCGTGCGCTGAACGTCACGATACTGCGTCATGTGCGAGACCTTGTTAGCGGTCCGGTAATTGTAAACGGGGGAGATAGGGCCGCAGGAGCGACAGCCGGCATTCGCCGTATTTGACGCTCCCATGGAAGACACTGCCGCAATGACCGCGACAGAAACAGCAGTGATGCATTTCATTCGAATCTATTCCTTATTTTTAGAAATCACCGCGTACGACCTAATCAAGTACGGCGACTTTAGCCAACCTTTATCGGCGAATTACGTAGTTTTCGTAGGTATCATTCAGGGGCACCCTGCGGCGGCGCCTAGGGCGTGTCATCGCTTGAGCCAATCGAGGGCGGCTGCGAGGGAGAGGACGCCCATGAAGCTGACGGCAGTCTTCTCGTAGCGGGTGGCGATGGCGCGCCACTCTTTGAGCCTGGCCCAGAGGCG
>NZ_VRUX01000261.1:0-5706 GCF_008039885.1 Methylobacterium sp. WL103 | reverse complement strand
GCCTCGCCGTCGCCGGCGGCCGCGAGCGCCGCGCCAGACGACGCGAAGGCGGGCAGGAGGATCGCGGCGGCGAAGAGGGAGTCTCGGATCGGGCGGCGCATGGCGTTCTCCTCGGGGTCTTGTTCGTTGCAGCGGTGCTCTTGGTGACACCGTCCTATCCAATACGTCATAGGGCCGCGCGCGCGCTGCGTCTGTGATCGCGGTCACAATCGTGGGGTGCGGCTGGTCAAGTTATAGTGCGCAGCGGGTCGGCGCGGCGCGGATCGCCCGGTCGCGAGCGAGGCCGAGGCAGCGCTAGGGATGTCACGGCGCGGCTTCCCGCAGCGCCCGCTCGTCCGCGGCGAGCTGCAGCAGCTCCGCCGCGCCGACCGCCTCCATCGGCGCGCGGATGCGGATGGCCCGCGTCGCCTCGCCGGCCCGCATCACCAGCACGACGGTCTCGATGTCGGGGCAGCCGGGGTCTGCGCAGGCGATCTCGTTGACGGTGATCGCGTCGCCTTCGCCGAGGCTCAGCGCCACCGTGCAGGCGGCTTTCACGCGCTTGGCGAGCTGCACCTGCTCGGCGGAGCGGGCGCGCCACGCCTTCAGGCTGACGAAGGCCATGCTCTCGAATCCCCGGATCTTTTCCTGCGGTCGCGTGGCGGCGCGGGCGCCTTCCTTTTTGCGGCGCAGGCGATGAAACACTGTTGCATCACCCGTGTCCACCAAGCCTCAGCCGGCGACGGATCGTCTACCGGTAGACCGAACGCTGTCGGGCCGCGCCCATTTTCTGGTAAGCTCGCACCTGCGCCGAAACAAACGCGACGTTCGCTCGTAAACGTCGCGCGCCCGTGTCCGGGGCTGCAGGTGAGGAGTACCCGGTGCGACCCTGGCGCGACGGACCCGCTGATCGACGCGGCTACCACCACGGCAACCTGAAAGAGGCGCTGATCGAGGCGGCGCGCAGGTTCATCGCCGAGCGCGGCATCGGCGGCTTCACCCTGGTCGACGCGGCGCGCCTCGTCGGCGTCACCCCGGCCGCGCTCTACCGGCATTTCCGTGGGCGCGAGGCGCTGCTCGAGGAACTCGCCGGCCGCGGCTTCGCCGAGCTCGCCGAACGGCTGGCGCGCGCGCTCACCGCCCGCGGCACCTCTTTGGAGCGATTCACGCGGATGGGCGAAGCCTACCTCGCCTTCGCCGAAGAGGAGCCCGGCTACTACGCGGCGATCTTCGAGACCCGCGGCGTCAACGTGCCGAACGAAGCCGGCCCGCGTCCGAGCCCGTTCGACCTGCTGGTGGAAGCGCTGCAATCGACCTTTCCGGACGGGTTCGGCGGGGTCGCCCCGCGCTTCATCGCGCTGGAGGTCTGGGCGCTGTCGCACGGGCTCGCGACCCTCGCCGCCGCCGGCCACCTGCCGAAGGGGCCGGGCATTCCCGACACCTACGAATTGCTGCGCGCCGGCGTCCTCGCCCTCGTCCACGGTGCCGCCGCCGGAAAGCCATCGGCCGGCGCCGGGCCCGCCCCTTGAAAGCGATCTGACGCACCCGCATGTTAACGCTGTTCACATGAACAGCGGAGCCTTACCGTGAGCACATCCTCTTCCTCTCCCTGGACGGGCGGCAAGGTCAGCCGTTGCGGTCCGTTCCCGCGCCGCTCGATCGAGATCGGCGCCATCGTCGTCAGCTTCATCTACTGGTGGCCCGTCGGCCTCGCCCTCGTGGCGTGGAAGGTCGCCGGCTATCCGGCGCTCGGGGAGCTGCGCGACTACGCCAAGCGCGGCGCCGCGGGCTGGGAGGGCGGCACCGCCAGGGCTTCGCGCTTCGCCCGTTCGTTCGACGCATCCAACCGCCGCGGCGCCACCGGCAACTGGGCCTTCGAGGAGTACCGCAAGGCCGAGCTCGACCGGCTCGACGCCCAGCGCCGCGCCCTGCAGGAGGAGAGCCGCGCCTTCGCCGAGTTCGTCGAGGAGCTGAAGCGGGCCAAGGACCGCGACCAGTTCGACGCCTTCATGGCCAAGCGCCGGGCCGACGGCGAGGGCAAGACCTTCAACGCCTGAGGCGTCGCCGGGTTGGTGGATCGAGGGCCTTCCGCGCGAGCGGGAGGCCCTTTTTCGTCGTCCTCGCGTTGCGCCGGCGCGCGCCCTTCGGCAAAGCGGAGGCGGGTGCGACGGGAGGACACGATGAGCCAGGCAACGGTCACGGTGGTCGAACACCCCCTCGTCCAGCACAAGCTCACGCTGCTGCGCGACAAGAACCGCTCGACGCAGGGCTTCCGCAACCTGCTCAACGAGATCGGGATGCTGCTCGCCTACGAGGTGACGCGCGACCTGCCGCTGGAACCGGTTACGATCGAGACGCCGATCCAGGTGATGGAGGGGCGGCAGATCCAGGGCAAGAAGCTGGTGCTCGCCCCGATCCTGCGGGCCGGCGTCGGCTTCCTCGACGGCATGCTGTCGCTGCTGCCCTCGGCCCGCGTCGCCCATGTCGGGCTTTATCGCGACCCGGAGACGCTGGAGGCGATCGAGTACTACTTCAAGGCGCCCTCGGACCTCGCCGACCGCACGGTGCTGGTGCTCGACCCGATGCTGGCGACCGCGAACTCCGCCATCGCCGCACTGACGCGCCTGAAGGCGCGCGGCGCGCAGGACCTGCGCTTCGTCTGCCTGCTCGCCGCCCCCGAGGGCGTCGCCCGGCTCCAGGCCGCCCATCCCGACGTGCCGATCTGGACGGCAGCTATCGACAGCCACCTCAACGACCACAGCTACATCGTGCCGGGCTTGGGCGACGCCGGCGACCGGATGTACGGCACGCGCTGAAGCCGGCGGGCTTGCCAACGGGGCGCATGGCGGCAACTAGGGGCGAGCCCCTTGGAGGAGACCGCCCGATGACGACGCTGCCCGAGACCATGCGCCAGGTCTGCTTCAACGGCTTCGGCGGCCCCGAGGTGATCGGCACCGAGACGGTGCCGCTGCCGAAGGCCGGTCCGGGTCAGGTGCTGATCGAGGTGGTGTCGGCCGGCGTCAACCGTCCCGACGTGATGCAGCGCGGCGGCAAGTATCCGCCGCCGAAGGGCGCCACCGCCGTGCCGGGCCTGGAAGTCGCCGGCCGCATCGCCGCCCTCGGCGAGGGCGTGTCCGGGCTGTCGCTCGGCGACGAGGTCTGCGCCTTGGTGATCAGCGGCGGCTACGCCGAGTTCGCCGTCGCCGAGGCCGGCCATTGCCTGCCGAAGCCCAAGGCGCTGTCGCTCGTCGATGCCGGCGGCATCCCGGAGACGTTCTTCACGGTCTATTCCAACGTCGTGCAGCGCGGCCGGCTCACATCCGGCGAGACTTTCCTGGTCCACGGCGGATCGAGCGGCATCGGCTCGACCGCGATCCAGATCGCCAAGCACATGGGCGCACGCGTGTTCGCCACCGCCGGCTCGGCCGAGAAGTGCGCCTTCTGCGAAAAGCTCGGTGCGGACGCAGCGATCAACTACCGCGAGGCGGACTTCGCCGAGGAGATCCAGCGCCTCACCGACGGCAAGGGCGTCGACGTGATCCTCGACATGATCGGCGCGAGCTACCTCGCCAAGAACCTCGCCTCGCTCGCGATCGAGGGGCGCCTCGTGCTCATCGCGCTGATGGGCGGCAACAAGGCCGAGACCCTCAACATCACGCCGATCATGATCAAGCGGCTGACCTTCACCGGCGCGACGCTTCGGCCGCGGCCGAGCGCCGAGAAGGCGGGCATCGCCGACGGTCTGCGCCGCGACGTGTGGCCGGAGCTCGATGCCGGCCGCATCCGCCCGGTGATCCACGCGACCTTCCCGTTCGAGGAGGCGCAGAAGGCCCACGAGCTGATGGAATCGAGCGCCCACCTCGGCAAGATCCTGCTCGTCACCGGCCGCTGAGGGCGGTCGGCGGCGGCCATCACAGGAACCCCCGGCAAAGGCCCCGCGTTTGCCGGGTCGAGAACGCGTGCCGGCCTTCGGCGCGCGGCGGCGCCCTTACGGCGTTTCGGTGAGGTGTGAGAATGGTCGAGCAGGTTCCCAATCAGAACGCACGCCAGGGCGAGCGCGGCAAGTCGATGCTCTGGGTGCTGGTCGGCAGCCTCGTGCTGCTCGCCGTGGCCACGATCGGCCTGCTGACCTGGAACGGCGCCAACGCGCCGAAGGACTACGCCAGCCAGAGCCAGGACGCGTCGCGCAAGGAGGTCACCGGGTCGGTGACGGGCTCGAACAACGCGCCGTCCTCGAGCAACACGAGCGGCGTGCCGGCCGGCAACCCGACCTACCCGCAGCCGGCCCAGCCGAGCGCGAACGGCAACCAGCCGAAGTAGGCGCTGTGCGCAGCCCGGCCCGCGCTCAGCGGGTCGGGACCGGCGTTTCGCCGCGATAATCGTAGAAGCCGCGCTTGACCTTGCGGCCGAGCCAGCCGGCCTCGACGTACTTCACCAGGAGCGGGCAGGGCCGGTACTTCGAATCCGCCAGCCCCTCGTAGAGCACCTGCATCACGGAGAGGCAGGTATCGAGGCCGATGAAGTCGGCGAGCTGCAGCGGGCCCATCGGGTGGTTCGCGCCGAGGCGCATGGCGGTGTCGATCGACTCCACCGACCCCACGCCCTCGTAGAGCGTGTAGATCGCCTCGTTGATCATCGGCAGCAGGATGCGGTTGACGATGAAGGCCGGGAAGTCCTCCGACATCGTCGAGGTCTTGCCGAGCTTGGCGATGAAGGCCTTGGCCGACTCGTAGGTCGGGTCCTCCGTCGCGATGCCGCGGATCAGCTCGACGAGCTGCATCACCGGCACCGGGTTCATGAAGTGGATGCCGATGAAGCGCTCCGGCCGGTCGGTCGAGGCGGCGAGCCGCGTGATCGAGATCGACGAGGTGTTGGTCGCGATCAGCGCATCCGGGCGCAGCGACGGGCACAGGGTCGAGAAGATCTGGCGCTTGGTCGCCTCGTGCTCGGTGGCGGCCTCGATGACGAGGTCGCAGGGGCCGAGGTCGTCGTAGCTGCGCGCGGCGACGATGCGCTCGCGCACCTCGCGGCGGTGGCTCTCGTCGATCGTGCCCTTCGAGACCTGGCGGGCGAGGGTGCCGTCGATGTTGGCGAGCCCCGCGTTGAGCCGATCGGGATCGCGGTCGTTCAGCAGAACGTCGAGGCCGGCCGCAGCGCAGACGTGGGCGATGCCGCTTCCCATCTGCCCGGCACCGATGATGCCGACCCGCTTGATATCGATGCCCATCTGTCGATCCATGCCCCCGACGCCCACAACCGGAGCGGCTGCCGAGCTTTCCTGCGCTGCACGGTCCCCGATCCACCGCGAAAGCAGCACGGACTGCGCAGCAGATCTTTTAGCGCCTTCACCGGCCCCGGTGGAACCCGTCGCGCTACTTAAGACGCGACAGGTTCGACGGGACGCCCCGATCCGTCATCGCACGGATCGGGACAGAGAACTGAAGCCTCGCCTCAGTTGCCTTTGGCCTTGCCGATCTCGGCCTGCAACTCCGGCACGATCTGGAACAGGTCGCCGACGAGGCCGTAATCCGCCACCTGGAAGATCGGGGCGTCCTCGTCCTTGTTGATCGCGACGATGACCTTCGAGTCCTTCATGCCGGCCAGGTGCTGAATCGCGCCGGAGATGCCGACCGCGACGTAGAGGTCGGGCGCCACCACCTTGCCGGTCTGGCCGACCTGCCAGTCGTTCGGGGCGTAGCCGGCGTCGACGGCCGCGCGCGAGGCGCC
>NZ_VRUX01000025.1:0-20723 GCF_008039885.1 Methylobacterium sp. WL103 | reverse complement strand
CCAGCACGTCGGCCAGCGGCGCCAGCGGGGCGGTGGCCGCCGCGTAGGCGATGCCGACCGCCAGCAGCGGCCAGAACCCGCTTGCCGCGAGATGCGCGAGGGCCGCGAGTCCGGTGAGGCCGCAGGCGGCGGCGAGGATCGGACGAGTCGCCGCGTGCCGGTCGGCGGAGCGCCCGGCCATCGGTCCCGCCACCAGCCGCACCAGAGTCGCGGCCGCGAGCAGGACCGCGATCCGCTCCGGCGAGAGGCCCCCTGCGGCGAGCACGTTGGGCAAGATCGGCGAGATGCAGCCGTAGGCGCCGTAGAGGGCGACGTAGAGCGCGAGGCAGCCGACGAGCCCGTCCCGCTTCATCCGTGTCCCCCGGCGCGCCCCCGTTCGGGCGGCAGCGTAGCATCGCGCAGGGCCGGCTGGCGCCGCAAACCCTGCGGCTCGGCGCATGATGGGGCCGGACGCGGCGAACCGGCACCGCTCTCGCCAGTTGTCGCTGCTTCAGGGCCTCGACGGGCCCGCCAACCGGAGCTCGACATGGACATCGCCCCCGATACGGTCACCGAGATCATCCTGCGCCTGCGCGCGGTCGAGGTGAAGGAGGGCGCGACCGATCCAGATTCCGGCTCCAACGCCATCGACGACGGCGCCACCGACGTGCTCACCTCCGGCACCGACGACGCCACCGAATCCGAGCTGCGCGGCATGATCGCCGGCCTCAACGACGACGAGCGCGCCGACCTGCTGGCGCTGCTCTATGTCGGCCGCGGCGACATGGAGCCCGAGGAGTGGGCTGAGGCGGTCCGCTTCGCCCGCGAGCGCGAAGGCGCCGGCGACGGCGCGGTGAAGACGCTTCTCGGCACGCCTGACGCCGGCGACCTCCTGGAGGAGGGCATGGACGCGCTCGGCATCACGCCGGACTTGCCGCAGGGCTGAGGCGGGCGGAGATCTCCCTTCCCCCCTCTGCGGGGGAGGGTGGCCCACGAAGTGGGTCGGGAGAAGGGTGCACGTTATCCGGATAGGGTGCATCCCTCTCCCGCCCCTCGCTGACGCGAGGCCCACCCTCCCCCGCAGAGTGGGGAGGGAAGAGGCGGCCACCTTCCACCGGACGACCCACCGATTGGCGGCCGGCCCTATTCCTCGCCGTCGTGCAGGGCGTAGAAGCCCTGCGCCGAAACCGCGCCTTCGGAGTCTCCGCCCGCGTCGAGCAGCATCCGCTCGCGGGCGCGCAGCTTCTCGGTCTCGCTCTTGAGCTGGCCGCAGGCGGCGAGGATGTCGCGGCCGCGTGGGGTGCGGACCGGCGAGGCGTAGCCGGCGTCGAACACGATCTCCGAGAAGCGCTCGATCCGCTCCCAGTCCGAGCACTCGTACTTGCTGCCGGGCCAGGGGTTGAACGGGATCAGGTTGATCTTGGCAGGGATCCCCTTGAGCAGCCGCACCAGCTCGCGCGCGTCGCCGTCGGTGTCGTTGACGCCCTTCAGCATCACGTATTCGAAGGTGATGCGCCGGGCGTTGGTGAGGCCCGGATACTCGCGGCAGGCGCGCATCAGCTCGGCGATCGGGTATTTGCGGTTCAGGGGCACCAGCTCGTCGCGAAGCTCGTCGCGCACGGCGTGCAGCGAGATCGCCAGCATCGCGTGCGCCTCCTCGCCGAGCCGCCGGATCTGCGGCACGACGCCGGAGGTCGAGACCGTGATGCGACGGCGCGAGAGCGCAAGCCCCTCCGGGTCCGACATCGTCGCCACCGCGTCGACGACGTTCTCCAGGTTGTAGAGCGGTTCGCCCATCCCCATGAACACGATGTTCGTGACGAGCCGTCCGACCTCGCCGCCGCCCGAGGCGTCGCGCGAGGGGATCAGGCCGGGCCAGTCGCCGAGCGCGTCGCGGGCGACGACGAGCTGGGCGGTGATCTCGGCGGCCGACAGGTTGCGCACGAGGCGCTGCGTGCCCGTGTGACAGAACGAGCAGGTCAGCGTGCAGCCGACCTGCGACGAGACGCAGAGCGTGCCGCGATCCGGCCCCGGAATGTAGACGCACTCGATCTCGGCGCCGCGGTTGTGGTCGTGCCGCCCCGTCGGCGCCATGCGCAGCAGCCACTTGCGGGTGCCGTCGCGCGAGACCTGCTGGCTGACGACCTCCGGCCGGTCGAGGGTGTAGGCCTCGGCGAGCTGCGCCCGCAGCGCTTTGCCGACGTTGGTCATCTGGTCGAAGTCCTGCGCGCCGCGGACGTTCAGCCAATTCCAGAGCTGGCCCGAGCGCATCCGGCTCTCGCGCTCGGTGACGCCGATCGCGAGCAGGCGCTCCTTCAGCGCGGCCCGCGGCAGGCCGACGAGCGAGCTGCGCTGACCCGGCACGGCCGTCGGCGTCGGCTCGGGCCGGAACTCGGGAGCCTTCTCGATGTCGGAGAAATCGCTGCCCGTGCGCCGGGCGGTGTCGAACGACGCCGTCGCCATGTTCTTGCTAAGACCTTGGAAAAGAGAGGCCAGATCATACCCGATCGGCCCCGCGAACGCGAATGCGTGCCCGGCATGCCCGGATCCTGTGATCAAGGCAGTGCGAAAGACGCCGCGGCGGACCGATGTGCGACCGCGCACGCGGGCTCCGCCGGCCATGCGCCCGGTGCCTTGCGGCGGGCGTCCTCCCCGCCACCTATGCGTCGCACGGGGTGCGACGCTCCGCACCCGCCACAGACAGAACACGGGAATGCCATGCCTTCACTGCTCGATCCGATCCGCGTCGGCGCCATCGACGCGAAGAACCGCATCTGGATGGCGCCGCTGACCCGCGGCCGGTCCACCCGCGAGCACGTTCCGACCCCGCTGATGGTCGAGTACTACGCCCAGCGCGCGACCGCCGGCGTGATCATCACCGAGGCGACCGGCATCAGCCAGGAAGGCCTCGGCTGGCCCTTCGCACCGGGGATCTGGAACGACGCGCAGGTCGAAGCCTGGAAGCCGGTGGTGAAGGCGGTGCACGATCGCGGCGGGCGCATCGTCTGCCAGATCTGGCACATGGGCCGGCTCGTCCACCCGGACTTCCTCGACGGCGCCCCGCCGATCTCGGCCTCCGCCACCACCGCGCCCGACGCCGCCCACACCTACCAGGGCAAGAAGCCCTACGCCGAGGCGCGCGCGCTGCCGGCCGAGGAGATCCCGCGGCTGCTCGAGGATTACCGGCGCGCCACCCGCAACGCGATGGCCGCCGGCTTCGACGGCGTGCAGATCCACGCGGCCAACGGCTACCTGATCGACGAATTCCTCCGCGACGGCACCAACCACCGCACCGACGCCTACGGCGGCTCGATCGAGAACCGCGTGCGCCTCCTGCGCGAGGTCACCGAGGCGGTCGCCGAGATCGCGGGCAAGGACCGCACCGGCGTGCGCCTGTCGCCCAACGGCGAGATCCAGGGCACCAACGATGCGAACCCCGAGCCGCTGTTCGTGGCCGCCGCCAAGGCGCTCTCAGACGTCGGCATCGCCTTCCTCGAGATGCGCGAACCCGGCCCCAACGGCACCTTCGGCAAGGCCGACCACCCGCCGATCGCTCCGGCGATGAAGCGGGTCTTCGCCGGCACGATGATCCTCAACGCCGACTACGACGGCCGCAGCGGACAGGCGGCGCTCGATGCCGGCGCAGCCGACGCGATCGCCTACGGCCGGACGTTCATCGCCAACCCGGACCTGCCGGCCCGCATCGCCGCCGACGCCCCGCTCCAGAAGGACGAGGCCGCGACCTGGTACAGCCAGGGCCCAGAGGGCTACGTCGACTATCCGACTCTCCACGCCGCGAAGGCCGCCTGAGGCTATCGTTCGCGGTTCGCATCGTATCATTTGTTACTTTGCGAACCGCAGCCCTATCGATCATCGATCAATTGCGGCGAAGGTCCTTCGAATTCGCCGGTTCGTCTGCCGGTGAATCTAGGCGTGGCCGTTCCGTGTCCCTATCTGTGACTGCGGAATCCGGGAGCGGCCGATTACGATTGCGAACCAGACGCGTGCGACGGAGCGGGAACGGTGGAACGAGGCCGAGCGCTTGGCGGAGCTTCGCGCGCTGCGGATCCTCGATACAGAGCCGGACCCGGCCTACGACGACCTCGCGCGCATCGCGGCCCTGGTCTGCGCCGTCCCCGTCGCACTGATCGGCTTCGTCGACGCCCACCGGCAATGGTTCAAGGCCGAGATCGGCTACGGCGAGCGCGAGACCGGGATCGACCGATCGGTCTGCGTCCACGCGCTCCATGCCGACGACGTGCAGGCCGACGGCCTCTTCGTCATCACAGACCTGACCGCCGATCCGCGCACCCGTGACAACCCCGCGATCCAGGCCGAGGACGGGTTCCGCTTCTACGCCGCCGCGGTGATCCGCAGCCGCTCGGGAGTCCCGATCGGGACGATGTGCGTGCTCGACCGCACCGTTCGTCCCGGCGGGCTGACGAAGGCGCAGGGCGAGACCCTGGGCGCGCTCGCCCGCCAGGTCTCGACCCTGGTCGAACATCGCCGGACCCTCGCCGACGTCGACGCCCGCGAGACCGAACTCGCCGCGAGCGAGCGCCGCTTCCGGGTGATGACCTCGGCCATGCCGCAGATGGTCTGGACGACGCTGCCCGACGGCTTCCACGACTTCTACAACGATCGCTGGTACGAGTTCACCGGCGTACCCTACGGCTCGACCGACGGCGCCGGCTGGACCGACATGTTCCACCCCGACGACCAGCCGGAGGCGTGGCGCCGCTGGCGCGACAGCCTCGCGACGGGCGAGCCCTACGAGGTCGAGTACCGCCTGCGCCACCACAGCGGTGCCTATCGCTGGACGCTCGGGCGCGCGATGCCGATCCGCGGCGCCGACGGGCGGATCGAGCGCTGGTTCGGGACCTGCACCGACATCCACGAGCTGAAGCAGGCCGTCGCCGACGCGCGCAAGCTCGCGGCCGTCGTCGAGACCTCGAAGGACTTCATCGGCCTGGCCGGCGAGGACGGCCGGATCGCGCACCTGAACGAGGCCGCGTTGCGGCTCGTCGGGCTGCTCGACCTCGCAGCGGCGCGGCGGACCGCGATTGCCGACTACTTCACGCCGGAAAGCCGCGAAGCCTTCGAAGGAACGGTGGTGCCGGCCCTCGCGCGCGACGGTTGGTGGGAGGGCGAGCTCGCCTTCCGGCACTTCGCCACCGGCGAGGCCATCGCCGTCCTGTTCACGGTGTTCGCCGTGCGGGATGCGGCCGGCCACCATGCCGGCTACGGCACGGTCACCCGCGACCTGCGCGAGCGCAAGCGCGCCGAGGAGGCGCGCGACCTGCTGATCAAGGAGCTGTCGCACCGGATCAAGAACATCTTCGCCGTAGTCGGCAGCATCGCCGCGCTCAGCGCCCGCAGCGATCCGGGCGCGCGGTCCTTCGCGAAGGTGTTCCGCGAGCGCCTCGGGGCGCTGGCCCAGGCCCACGAATACGTCCGCCCGCATTCCACCGAGAGCGCACGGCGCGACGGCGGCCAGACCGTCCTCGGGCTGATGCGTCTGATCCTGTCGGCCTATGCCGAGGAGGGGCGCTGCCGCGTCGCCGTCGACGGCGACGACGCTGTGGTCGGCGAGCGCACGGCGACGGCGCTCGCGCTGATCATGCACGAGCAGGCGACCAACGCGGTCAAGTACGGCGCGCTCTCCAACGAGGCCGGGACCGTGACGCTCACCGGGCTGCAGACCGCGTCGCGCTACTGCCTGACCTGGGCGGAGCAGGGCGGTCCGCCCATCGCCGCCGCGCCATCGCGAAAAGGGTTCGGCACGGAACTCGCCGAGCGCAGCGTCGCGGGTCAGCTCGACGGCAGCCTCGAGCACGATTGGGCCCCCGGCGGCCTGGTGTTGCGCCTCGACGTGCCCGCGGAGAATCTGCGGTTCTGACGCGCGTGGCCCCAGGCGGCGGATACCGCCTCGTCGTCCTCGATTTCGATGGGACGCTCGCCGACACCTTCCCGTGGTTCTGCGGCGTGCTCGGCACGGTGGCCGACCGCTACCGCTTTCGCCGGATCGCCGCGCACGAGGTCGACGAACTCCGCACGCTTCCTGCGCGCGCGATCATGGCGCGGCTCGGCGTGCCGCGCTGGAAGCTGCCGCTGATCACCCGCCACATGCACCGGCTCGCCGCCCGCGACGCCGCCGAGCTGCACCTGTTCCCGGGGATCGCGGAGGCGCTGGCGGGGCTGTCGGAGGCGGGGGTGGCGACGGCTGTGCTCAGCTCGAACACCGAGGCGAACGTCCGCCGCGTGCTCGGGCCGACGGTCGCCGGGCGGATCGACCGCTACGCCTGCGGCGCGTCGGTGTTCGGCAAGGCGCGGCGCCTGAGGGGCCTTTTGCGCCGGATGGGAATCGAGCCGGCCGGCGTGCTCTGCATCGGCGACGAGCTTCGCGACCTCGACGCCGCGCGGGCCGTGGGCTGCGCCTTCTGGGCGGTCGCGTGGGGCTACACCGACCCGGCGGCGCTGGCTGCGGCCGGCCCGGATCGCCTGCTCTCTGAGCCCGCGCAGCTCTTGGAGGCCGTCCTGCCCGCGCGGGGCTGATGAGCGATCAAGCGCTCCGTTTTTCCCTCCCCACAGAGGGGGAGGGGATACCGTCGGGCGTCCGCCCGACGCCTCACATGCCGCGCTGGGCGCCCGGGACCACGCTGGCGCCGTTGCCGGAGCCGAAGGGCTCGTACTTGGTCAGGCCCTTGAACAGCTGGCTGAGGAAGGCGCGGTCGGCGCCGCTGGTCGGCGTGGTGCGCTCGATGAAGTCGAACACCTTGCCGTCCTGCAGGCCGTACAGGGCCACGCGCTCGACCTTGAAGCCAGGGGTGAAGTACACCGCCGTGACCTTCTGGTCCTCGACCTGCTCGCCGAGGAACAGGACTGTGCGCGAGGTGTTCTGGGAGATGTAGTACCAGGACTTGTTGCCGACGGTGGAGACCGTGGACGGCGTGCCGAGCGTCTGCAGCACCTGCTCCGGGCTCATGCCGGGCTTCACGGTCGCGAGCGCGGCCTGGTCGATCTGGTAGCCGTGGCGGAGTTCCTCGCCGATGCAGCCGGACAGGCCGAGGCCCAGCAGGCCGACGAGGCCGAGACGCGCGAGGGACGGAACGAGACGGCGCGACATCGGCCACCTTATGTTGCTGATGGGACGGGACGCCGCTAGGCACGCCGGAGCGCGACACCAGGGGCGGTCTGAGAGTGCTTGCACCTTGACCGTGGGTTGCCGTACCGCGGGGTTATGGCTTTGACAAGGCAAGCTCGGCCACAGGCCACAGCGCAGCGGAAACGCGCCGGATCGTTCCGACGGGCCCCGTCCGGGGGTCGACCCATGGGGCCGAGGCGCACCGCATGATCGCCCGATTCTTTCGCCGCAACGACGCGCGGCGGCGGTCCATCGAGACCCTGCACATGCGCATCAACGCCGCCTCGCGGCAGCCCGGCCTCTATACCGGGCTCGGCGTGCCCGACGGCGTGGAGGGGCGCTTCGAGTCGCTGATCCTCCATGTCATCCTGGTGCTGCGCCGGCTGAACCGCCTGCCGGCGCCGGCGGCGGACGTGGCGCAGGACCTCGTCAACTCGGTCTTCCTCCAGCTCGACGCGTCGTTGCGCGAGCTCGGCGTCGGTGATTTCGGCGTGCCCAAGCGCATGAAGAAGCTCGGCGCCGCCTTCTACGGGCGAGCCGCCAACTACGATGCCGCGCTCGACGCGGGCGACGCCGACGCGCTCGCCACGGCGCTGTCTCGAAACGTGCTCGGCGGCGACGACGCGGGGGCGGCCTCGGGGCTTGCCGCCTACGTCCTCGCCGCCGACCGCGAGTTGGCCGAGGCCGACCTCGACGCATTGCTCGGCGCCGGGCCGCCCTTCCCGCCCGCGGACGCCACCCCGACATCCAACCCGGAACACCGATGAGCGCGAGCGAGACCCCCCTGTCCCGATGGGTGAGCGTGGCGCGGCTGCCGCCGGGCCGCGGCGCCGTCACCGTCGAGGCGACGCCGGCGGAGTGCGCGGCCCTCGCCGCCGACTTCAAGATCCAGGCGATCCGCGACCTCGTCGGACGCTTCGCCGTCGCCGGGCCGACGAGGCGCCTCGTCGTCACCGGCACGGTCGAAGGCACCGTCACGTTGGTCTGCACGGTTAGCCTGGAGCCGTTCGAGACGAAGGTGTCGGAGCCGGTCGAGGTGGCGTTCACCGACACCGACCGCCTCGCCGGCACCGATGCCGAGGATGCCGACATCCCCGACCCGATCGTCGGCGGCCGGATCGACTTCGGTTTGCTGACCGCCGAGTTCCTGGCGCTCGGCATCGATCCCTACCCGCGCAAGCCCGGCGTGGTGTTCGAGGAGGTCCAACTCGGCGAGGACGCCAAGCCCTTCGACGTCCTGCGCACCCTGCGCCCCGAGGAGCCCTGAGCGCCGCCCGGCGCGACGCCGCGCGAGAATTCGTTTGCCCGCCGGGGCGGGATCGCTATTTTCCGCCGCGCCGATCCCGGCCGTCGCCCCCGCGACGGCATCCCATCGAAGGCCGCGACAACCCCCCTCATGTCCCAACGCGTGCGCATCTCGCTCGACGCCATGGGCGGCGACCATGGACCGTCGACCGTCGTGCCTGGCGCCGCGATCGCCCGCGAGCGCCACCCCGAAACCACCTTCCTGATCTTCGGCGACGAGGCGGTGGTCGCCCCGCTCGTCGCCGCCGAGCCGCGCCTGAAGGGCGCCGTCGAGATCCGGCACACCACCTACGCCGTCGCCATGGACGACAAACCGAGCCAGGCGGTGCGCCAGGGCCGCGGCAAGTCGTCGATGTGGAAGGCGATCCAGGCGGTGAAGGACGGCGAGGCCGACGCCGCGGTGTCGGCTGGCAACACCGGCGCCCTGATGGCGATGTCGAAGATCTGCCTCAAGACCATGGCGGGCATCGAACGCCCGGCCATCGCCTGCCTGTGGCCGACGGTGCGCGGCGAGAGCGTCGTGCTCGACGTCGGCGCCACCATCGGTACCGATGCCGAGCACCTCATCGAGATGGCGGTCATGGGCTCCGCCATGGCCCGCATCGTGTTCGACCTCGAGCGCCCGACGGTGGGCCTGCTCAACGTCGGCACCGAGGAGATGAAGGGCAACGAGGCGGTGAAGGAGGCCGCGCGCCTGCTGCGCGAGATCGACCTGCCGAACTTTGCCTATCACGGCTTCGTCGAGGGCAACGACCTCGGCCGCGGCACCGTCGACGTGGTGGTCACGGAAGGGTTCACGGGGAACATCGCCCTGAAGACCGCCGAAGGCACCGCCAAGCAGATCGGCACCTACCTGCGCTCGGCGATGACGCGGACGCTGTCGGCCAAGATCGGCGCGCTGTTCGCCCGTCAGGCGTTCCGTGCGCTGCGGGAGAAGATGAACCCGAGCCGGGCCAACGGCGGCGTGTTCCTCGGGCTCGAGGGCATCGTCATCAAGAGCCACGGCTCGGAGAACGCGCAGGGCTTCGCCGCCGCGGTGGACCTCGCCCACGACATGGCGCGCCACGACCTGATGCGCACGATCCGCGAGATGCTCGACCAGACGCCCACCCTCGCGCCGGCGTGAACTCTTAGCCGGCGTCGACCTTTACGCCGATCCGGGACCCGGTTCGGCGGCTGAACGCGATGGAGATCGGAGCGATGCGGGTCTAGCAGCCGATGGTTGTGAAACGCGTTTCACGACGGGAAGGAAACCGATGACAACCCTGCGTTCCGTCGTCGTCGGCACCGGCTCAGGGCTTCCTGCGCGGGTGGTGACCAACGCCGAACTCGCCGAGCGGGTCGACACCTCGGACGAATGGATCGTCCAGCGCACCGGCATCCGGCAGCGCTACCTGGCGGACGCCTCCGAGACCACGTCGGTGCTCGGCATCCGCGCGGCGCGCGCGGCCCTCGACGATGCCGGTCTGACCGGGGACGACATCGACCTCGTGATCTGCGCCACCTCGACGCCCGACCATACCTTTCCCTCCACCGCGACCCAGATCCAGGCGGCGCTCGGTATCCATGCGGGCGCGGCCTTCGACCTGCAGGCGGTGTGCGCCGGCTTCGTCTTCGCCGTCTCCACCGCGGACAAGTTTCTGGCGACGGGCGCCGCCCGGCGCGCGCTGGTCGTCGGCGCCGAGACCTTCTCGCGCATCGTCGACTGGGAGGACCGCACCACCTGCGTGCTGTTCGGTGACGGGGCCGGCGCGATCGTGCTGGAGGCGCAGGACGCGGCGGGCACGAACGCCGACCGGGGCGTGATCAGCGCGAGCCTGCGCTCGGACGGGCGCCACCGTGAAAAGCTCTACGTCGACGGGGGCCCGGGCTCGACCGGCACCACCGGCCAGCTGCGGATGGAGGGCAAGGAAGTGTTCCGCTTCGCCGTCGGCTCGGTGATGGACGTGATCGAGGACGCGCTGAAGATGGGGGGTGCGACGGCCGCCGACCTCGACTGGTTCGTGCCGCACCAGGCCAACAAACGCATCATCGAGGCCTCCGCCGACAAGCTCGGCATCCCGCGCGACAAGGTGGTGCTCACGGTCGACCGCCACGGCAACACCTCGGCCGCCTCGATTCCCCTGGCGCTGGACGTGGCCCGCCGGGACGGCCGCATCCGCCGGGGCGACCTCGTGATGATCGAGGCCATCGGCGGCGGCTTCAGCTGGGGCGCGGCGCTGATCCGCTGGTAGCCCGGAATTTCCCCAGCCGCGCCGGTTGACCCGGGCGGGACCGGGGATTAGCGTGGCAGATCATAGAGATACGTCGCAAACGACGGCTCTCGGCAAGAAAATTCGCGAGGGGTCGTGGCATGGCAGGCAAGACGGTGACGCGCGCCGATTTGAGCGAGGCCGTCTACCAGCAGGTCGGCCTCTCCCGCACCGAATCCGCGGCCCTCGTCGAGACGGTCCTGTCCGAGATCTGCTCCTGCCTGTCCGAGGGCGAGACCGTGAAGCTGTCCTCGTTCGGCTCCTTTGTGGTCCGCTCGAAGGGCAAGCGCGTCGGCCGCAACCCAAAGACCGGCGTCGAGGTGGCGATCGAGCCGCGGCAGGTGATGGTGTTCAAGCCCTCGAACGTGCTGAAGGCCCGGATCAACGGACTGAACGGCGCCGCCCACGCCGAGGAATGAACACGTCCGGCCCCGCCGACCGCACCCTCATCGCCGCCTCGTAGCCGGATCGAATCATGGCGCTCGCTGCCCTCACCGAGGATTCGGGACACGCCGACAAGGAACCGGGCGCGTTCCGGACGATCACCGAGGTGGCTGAATCCCTTGACGTGCCGCAGCACGTTCTGCGGTTCTGGGAGACGCGGTTCGGCCAGATCCGTCCGGTCAAGCGCGCGGGCGGCCGGCGCTACTACCGCCCCGGCGACGTCGCCCTCGTCGCGGGCATCCGCCACCTGCTCCACGTCCAGCGCTACACGATCGAGGGCGCGCAGCGCGTCCTCAAGGAGAACGGCGTCCGGTTCGTCCAGGCGGTCGGCCGCGGCGAGGCGGTGGCGGCCGCACCGGCGGTGCAGGAAGCCAGCCTCGCGACGGCGCCCGCCGATGCGGACAACATTGGCCGCACCCTCGATGGGGATACCATCGACCGTGACGCCTTGGCCGGCGCGCTGCAGGAGCTGTACGCCTGCCGCGACGCGCTGGCGGCCTTCCGCGCTCCGCCCGAGGCCTGAGCGCCCGGTGATTCGAGCTTAGGCGAACTTTGCGTGTCGATCCGCGTTGATCGGCGCATGAGCGCCACCCGCCGTTCGATGACGCCGACGCAGGAACTCATCGGCCGCGTGATGCGGATCGTGCGGACCTGCCCGGAAGCCGCCTCGGAAGTGCTGGAACTGATGTTTCTCGTCAGCCAGATCGAGGCCGCGACCCACGTCGACCGGGATTACCGCGATGCCCGGCGGGTGGTCAGCCGCCTGCGCAACCCGCTCTGGGAGATGGGACCGGCCGACAGGGCCGCGCTGCTGGCTGCGGCCGAGACGATCCGTCGGGTCTGCGGCCTCGACGAGGGCGACATCCCGGTCACCCCGACGTCGGATGCGGGCGAGCGTGCGCGGGTCGAGCGCAGCCTCGCGACCGCGCTCGAAGGCGAACTCGACGCCGCCCAGATCGCCCGCGTCACCGGCGTCGTGGCGGCCGCGCTCCAGCAATAATCGGCACCGCAGCCGCGTTCCCGGCCCTGGTCGTCGGCCTGCGGCCTCGACGCGCACACGAGGCGTCCCCACATCGACTCGGCCGGCACGTGGCCTCACGGTCCCGGATGCCGCGCCAAAAGACCTTCGGAGACACGCCCGTGAGCGCCTACCTGACCGCCCTTCGTCCTCTCCTCGCGCGCCCTGTCCTCGCGCTCGCCGCCGGCGGCCTGCTCCTCGCCGCGCCCGCCTTCGCGCAGACGACGATCACCAAGAGCGAGACCGTCGCCTCGGGCAAGACCGTGCGGATCGCCATCGTCCCGAACCTGAAGAAGGACTGCTCGGCCGGGCCGATGCCGGAGTTCAAGGTCTCGGGCGCGCCGAAGAACGGTGCCCTGATCACCAAGGTCGGCAAGCAGAAGACTCCCGCGTCCTATCGTTGCCCGAACAAGGATACCGCAGTTCAGGGTCTGTTCTACCAGCCGAAGGTTGGCTACACCGGAGCCGACGAGGTGACGTTCGAGATCAAGAATTCGGACGGCCAAGTTCAGACCCAGAACATCAAAATAACCGTCGAGGCCGCTTCGGCCAAGAAGGATGGCGATGCCAAGAAAGACAGCAGCGATCTCTGATCGCAGGCAGTCGAAAGCTTTACGTGCATATTTTTTCGGCCGGATCGTTCTTCGGGTCCGGCCGAGCCAACGAGGAGAAGCTTGACGGATGCCGCAACTCGGCCCGACAGGTGTTGCATTCGGCACACGCAGCGTCACCGCGTTCGCCGCACTGCGACAAATGCGGGTCTGTCGGTTGCGTTCGCGGCAGGACAGGATGAAGCTGTTGACGGTCTGAGAGGGTTATCGAATGCCAATGCATGCGACCAACGACCTTTTCCAGAGCTTCGCCCGCGGGTACGAAGCGCGCCGCGACACGGAGATGACGCTCTCCGAATTTCTTGAGGCGTGCCGCGACGAGCCGCTGATGTACGCGAGCGCTGCCGAGCGCATCCTCGACGCGATCGGCAAGCCGGAATTCATCGACACGTCGAAGGATGCCCGCCTCGGCCGCATCTTCATGAACCGGACGATCCGGACCTATCCCGCCTTCCACGAATTTTTCGGCATGGAGGAGACGATCGAGCGGATCGTCTCGTTCTTCCGCCACGCCGCGCAGGGACTGGAGGAGCGCAAGCAGATCCTCTACCTGCTCGGCCCGGTCGGCGGCGGCAAGTCTTCGCTGGCCGAGCGCCTCAAGGCGCTGATGGAGGCCCACCCGGTCTACGTGCTGAAG
Organism: Methylobacterium sp. WL103; assembly: GCF_008039885.1. NCBI lineage: Bacteria > Pseudomonadati > Pseudomonadota > Alphaproteobacteria > Hyphomicrobiales > Methylobacteriaceae > Methylobacterium > Methylobacterium sp. WL103. Next base: position 7,333 of record NZ_VRUX01000025.1, on the reverse strand, counting down.
GCCGGCAACGAGGTCTCCCCGGTGTTCGAGAGCCCGCTCGGGCTGTTCGACCCCGAGACCATGGGCGCCGAGATCCAGAGCCGCTACGGCATCCCGCGCCGGCGCCTGACTGGGCTGATGAGCCCCTGGGCGCTGAAGCGCCTCGACGAGTTCGAGGGCGACATCTCGCAGTTCAAGGTGATCAAGGTCCGGCCGTCGCGCCTGCGCCAGATCGCCATCGCCAAGACCGAGCCCGGCGACGAGAACAACCAGGACATCTCCTCGCTGGTCGGCAAGGTCGACATCCGCCGCCTCGAGACGCTGTCGCAGGCGGACCCGGACGCCTACTCGTATTCGGGCGGCCTGAACCGCGCCAACCAGGGCGTCCTCGAGTTCGTCGAGATGTTCAAGGCGCCGATCAAGATGCTGCATCCGCTGCTGACGGCGACGCAGGAGGGCAACTACGTCGGCACCGAGAACATCGGTGCGATCCCCTTCACCGGCATCATCCTGGCGCACTCGAACGAGTCCGAGTGGCAGACCTTCAAGACCAACAAGAACAACGAAGCCTTCATCGACCGCATCTACGTGATCAAGGTGCCCTACTGCCTGCGCGTGCAGGAGGAGCAGCACATCTACGAGAAGCTGATCTCGAGCTCCGAGCTCTCGGAGGCGTCCTGCGCGCCGGGCACGTTCGAGATGCTGTCGCGGTTCTCGGTGCTGTCGCGGCTGCGCGAGCACGCCAACTCCAACGCGTTCTCGAAGATGCGGGTCTACGACGGCGAGTCCCTGCGCGAGGTCGACCCCCGCGCCCGCTCGATGCAGGAATACAAGGATTCGGCCGGCGTCGACGAGGGCATGGACGGGATTTCGACCCGTTTCGCCTTCAAGGTGCTGGCTGCGACCTTCAACCACGACACCACCGAAGTCTCGGCCGACCCGGTCCACCTGATGTATGTTCTGGAGCAGTCACTCCGCCGCGAGCAGCTCCCGCCCGAGACCGAGAAGCGTTACCTCGAATTCATCAAGGGCGAGCTGGCGCCGCGCTACGCCGAGTTCATCGGCCACGAGATTCAGAAGGCCTATCTCGAATCCTACCACGATTACGGGCAGAACCTGTTCGACCGCTACATCGACTATGCGGACGCCTGGATCGAGGACCAGGACTTCAAGGATTCCGAGACCGGCCAGCTGCTCAATCGCGAGCTGCTGAACCAGGAGCTGACGAAGATCGAGAAGCCGGCCGGCATCGCCAACCCGAAGGACTTCCGCAACGAGGTGGTGAAGTTCGCGCTGCGCTCGCGGGCGCAGCATGGCGGCCGCAACCCGTCCTGGACCTCCTACGAGAAGCTGCGCGAGGTCATCGAGCGGCGGATGTTCTCACAGGTCGAGGAACTGTTGCCGGTGATCTCCTTCGGCTCGAAGAAGGACGGCGAGACCGAGAAGAAGCACGGCGAGTTCGTCGATCGGATGGTCGCGCGCGGCTACACCGAGCGGCAGGTGCGCCGCCTGGTCGAGTGGTACATGCGGGTGAAGCAGGCGGGGTGATCCGCCCCCTCGGGGGACGCGATCGGGATCCGCCGTGATTTCGGACGACCGGTCGGCGCGGAAGCGCCGCCGGATCTTGCGGGCGGGGATTTGATCACCGAATGCACATCGTCGACCGTCGATTGAATCCAGGGGGCAAGAGCCTCGCCAACCGGCAGCGCTTCCTCAGGCGGGTCAAGGACGTGGCCCAGCGGGCCGTGCGCGAGTCGGCGCGCGAGAAGGACATCAAGGACCTGGGCAAGGACGGCCGCGTCACCGTGCCGGCCGACGGGGTGCGCGAGCCGCGCTTCTCCCGGCAGCCGGGCACCGGCCTCCAGGACCATATCCTGCCCGGCAACAAGACCTACGTGGAGGGCGACCGCATCGAGCGACCGCCAGGCGGCGGGGGCGGCCGCGGCTCCGGCGAAGGCGGCGACGGCGGCGAAAACAACGAGGACGCCTTCCGCTTCGTCCTGACCCGCGAGGAGTTCCTGGAACTCTTCCTCGAAGACTTGGAGCTGCCCGACCTCGCCAAGCGCCGGCTCGCCGTGGTCGAGACGGAGGCGCTTCGCCGGGCGGGCTACACGGTGACCGGCTCGCCCGCCAACCTCGCGCTTACCCGGACGCTGCGCAACTCGATGTCGCGGCGCATCGCCCTCAAGCGGCCGAAGCCGGACGAGGTCGCGGCGCTTGAGGCGCGCATCGCCGAACTGCCCGCGGGCGACCCGGCGTTGCCCGGCCTTTCCGAGGCGCTGGCGGCCCTGCTCGAGCGTACGCGGCGCATCCCTTACGTCGACCCGATCGACCTGCGCTACCGCCGCTTCGAGCCCTATCCGCGCCCGGTGGCGCAGGCGGTGATGTTCTGCCTGATGGACGTGTCCGGCTCGATGACCGAGCATATGAAGGACCTGGCCAAGCGGTTCTACATTTTGCTGCACATCTTCCTCACACGCCGCTACCGGCACGTGGAGATCGTGTTCATCCGCCACACCGACCGGGCGACGGAGGTGGACGAGGAGACCTTCTTCGGCTCCCGCGAGACCGGCGGCACGCTGGTCTCCTCGGCACTTGTGGAGATGAAGCGCATCATCGCCGAGCGCTACTCGCCCGACGACTGGAACATCTACGCGGCCCAGGCGTCGGACGGCGACAACGTCTCCTCGGACGGCCCGACCTCGACCGACCTGCTGCGCGCCCACATCCTGCCGGCCTGCCAGCACTTCGCCTACCTCGAGGTGGGCGACGAGAACGGCCCGCGCGCCGGCTTCGTCGAGCACCGCACCACCCTGTGGCGGACCTACGAGGCCATTGCCAAAGCCGGCGGCCCGATCGCGATGCGCAAGGTCAACCACCGCCGCGAGATCTACGCGGTCTTCCGCGACCTGTTCGGCCGCAAGGACGCGCGGGCGGAGGCGGAGGGTTGATGCGCGCCGCGACGCGTCCGTCCCTCCATCTCTGGAGAGGGGAATGCCCGTCCCGAGCCTATCCGGGACATCGTCCGATCGATCGGGAGGTTGCATGACACTCGTCGAGGCACGCACGCCCCAGACCATCTCCGGTGGCGCCAAGCCCCTCTTCACCGGCAACGACTGGGACTTCGACACCATCCGGCGCATCCACGACGCCTGCGAGGTCGAGGCGCGTGCGCTCGGGTTGTCGTGGTATCCGAACCAGATCGAAATCATCACCGCCGAGCAAATGCTTGACGCCTATGCTTCGATCGGCATGCCCTTGTTCTACAAACACTGGTCGTTCGGCAAGCACTTCGCCCAGCATGAATCCGGCTATCGCCGCGGCATGATGGGTCTCGCCTACGAAATCGTCATCAACTCCGATCCGTGCATCTCCTATATCATGGAGGAGAACTCGGCGACGATGCAGACATTGGTTATTGCCCATGCTGCGTTCGGGCATAATCATTTTTTCAAGAACAACTATCTGTTCCGCCAGTGGACCGACGCCGAGGGCATCCTCGATTACCTCGACTTCGCCAAGACCTACATCTCGCGCTGCGAGGAGCGCTACGGGCACCAGGCCGTCGAGCAGGTGCTGGACGCCGCCCATGCCCTGATGAGCCAGGGGGTGCACCGCTACCCGCGCAAGAAGCGGCCGGACCTCGCCTCCGAGCAGCGGCGCGAGCGCGAGCGGGTCGAGCACGGCGAGCAGATCTACAACGACCTGTGGCGCACCCTGCCGGCCAAGGCCGGTGCCGCCCGCCCGGACCTCGCGATCGAGCGGCGCAAGGCGCTGCTCGAGCTGCCGCAGGAGAACATCCTCTACTTCCTGGAGAAGGCGGCGCCGCGCCTGCAGCGCTGGCAGCGCGAGATCCTGCGTATCGTCCGGCTGGTGGCGCAGTACTTCTACCCGCAGCGCCAGACCAAGGTGATGAACGAGGGCTGCGCCACCTATTGCCACTACCGGATCATGAACGCGCTCTCCGAGAAGGGCCTCATCGGCGAGGCGGCCTACCTCGAGTTCCTGCAGTCGCACACCAACGTCATCCGCCAGCCGAACTACGACGACCGGAGCTATAGCGGCCACAACCCCTACGCGATCGGCTTCGCGATGATGCAGGACATCGCCCGCATCGTGGAGCAGCCGACCGCAGAGGACCGGCAATGGTTCCCCGACATCGCCGGCACCGGCGACGGCATGGCGGTGCTGCGCGACTGCTGGGAGAACTACCGCGACGAGAGCTTCATCGCCCAGTTCCTGTCGCCGAAGCTGATGCGGGACATGCGCCTGTTCCACGTGGCCGACGACCCCGACCAGCCGGAACTGCACGTCGCCGCGATTCACGACGAGCGCGGCTACCGCAAGATGCGCCGGTCGTTCGCGCGCCAGTACGACGTGGCATGGCTCGATCCCGACATCGAGGTGGTGGACGTGGACCTCGAGGGCGACCGCCGCCTGATCCTCCACCACAAGGCGCTGAACAAGATCACCCTGCAGAAGGACGACGCCCGCCGCGTGCTGCAGCACCTCGCCGACCTCTGGGGCTACGATGTGGTGCTCAAGGAGATCGAGCCCGGCACCGGCACGGTGCTCGGCGAGCACCACGCGAGCGCACGGCCGATCTTCTTCTGAGATCGCCGACGCGCGAGGCGCAATCCGGTCGACCGTGAACCGCGGAGTTCCCCTCTCCCCGTGGGCGGGAAGCGGAGGCGAAGCCGAAGCGACGGTGAGGGGGAGGTGCCGAGTGAGGCTCCTCCGTTCGCGCCCCCTCACCTTCGGCTGCCGCCTCGCTTTGCCGACGACGAGGTCGGCAAAGCCCTCTCCCCCACCGAAGTCGGGCCTGCCCGACTTCGGCAGGCAGGTTCGGATCTCGGGCAAGCCCGAGATCCGTGCGGGGCGAGGGGATGCGCTGCCGCCGTCAGGACGCCCGGAAGTCCAAAGCAGCGCCGTCCCCACGCCTCACGACAGCGCGCGCAAAACTTCCGCCATCGCCGGGCGGGCGCCCACGTCGGCCTGGATGCAGGCCCGCTCCAGGTCGCGCAAGCCCGCCGCGTCCGAGAAATCCGCGCTCGCCCGGTCCAGCGCTTCCCCGAGCAGCAGCCCGAAGGCGCGGACCTCGATCCGTTGCAGGGCGGCGCCGGCCGGGCCGTCCGGCAGCACCGAGGCGGCGCCGAAATCGCTGAGCGCCGCCGCGCCGGTGGCGGCGTCCCACAGGATGTTGTGGCCGTAGACGTCGCCGTGCAGCAGGCCGCGCGCGTGAAGGTGGGTGAGGCCGGCGGCGACGTCGCGGACGAGGCGGAGCAAAGCCGCCGGGGCGATGCGGAGCGCCGGGTCGTAGACGTCGCGGCTGCAGCTCGCGAGGCTCGGCGGCCCGGCGAGCACCCGCCAGCCCGGCGGCAGCAGCGGCATCACGAGGCCGTCGGCTCCGTCCGGATGTCCGGTGATCCGCCCAAGCGCCCCGGTGAGGTTCGGGTGCGCGCCGGCCGCGAGGCACGCCTCCATCTCGCGCTCGGGCAGGCCGTCGCTGGTCATCGCCCCCTTGAACAGCTTGAGCGCGACGGCCTGCTGCGTCGCCCCCGAACGCCAGAGCGCGCGGTGGACCCGGCCCGACGTGCCCTCGCCGAGAAGCGGGCCTAGATCGAGGTCGGCGAACGGGATCGCGGCCGCCGCGGAGCGGGGCGCGTCGCCCTCGAACGCGTTGCCGGCCCACGAGGTCCAGGCGAGGCCGGGCAGGGCGGTGAGCCAGGCGGGCAGGGCGTCGAGGCGGTTGGCCGCGAGCCGGATCAGCTCGAGGTTTTCGCAACCCGCCAGGCTGTCCGGTAGGGTGCGCAGGCGGTTGCCCGAGAGCATCAGCTTCTGCAGCCTCGGGCGCGCGCCGAGTTCGTCCGGCAGGTGCGCGATCCGGTTGTCGGTGAGCGTCAGCCAGCGCAGGCGCGGCGGCAGCGCCTCGCCCGGCACGTCCGTCAGCCCGCAGCCGCGAAACCCGACCTGGCTCAGCGCGGTGCAATTCCCCAGGCCCGGCGGAAGCTGCGAGACCGGGTTTCCGGAGCAGAACAACACCTCCAGCCGCTTGAGGCGGCCGAGATCGTCCGGGAGGGCGGAGAGCGCGTTGCCCGAGAGGTCGAGCAGCTCCAGCGTGTCGGCCAACCCGAAGATCTCGGGTGGAAACGCAGTCAGTCCGGCGGCCGGCAGGCGCAAGGTGCGGGCGCCCGCGAGGTCGCCGCGGCGGAGGGCGGCGAGGGTGTCGTGCGTCGCGTCCGGCATTCTCGGGATCTGCGCTCCAGCCCGCTTGGTCAACCGGGGTCGTCGCACGAAGCGCAGGCTCCGGGCAAACACCGGATAAAGGATAAAAGGCCTGTAAAAGGATTATGTGCTTGACATCGGCACGCTCCTCCGGCATAAGAACCGCACGCTCCAGAAGTGTGACGAGACGGCTCGGGAGGCGGCGATGGGCAGTCCGAACTACCGGGTGCCGCCGGAGCTGCGCGAGGCCGCCGCGCGATTGATGCGCGAGAGCGACCTCACCCTCAGCGCGATCGCCCTCACAACGGGCCTGTCGCTCGGTACGCTGTGCAAGTGGAACCGCGCGGAGAACTGGCGCCCGATACGGAAGCGGCGGCGGGACTGGGACGCGTCGCCGCCGAGGCTGGCCGCCCTGCATCGTCTCGCCCGCCCACGGCGCGGTCCGGAGCTTCAACCCAAGGGCGTCACGCCGGCCAGCACGGAACCCGACGCGGTCGTGCGGCCCGCGGTCGAGCACGCCGGGGCCGAACACGCCTTGGACGAACATGGCTTGGACGAGCACGCCTTGGACGAACATGGCCTGGCCGCCGCCGACCTGCCGACGCTGCGGGCGGCCTTGCGCGCCCATATCGGCCGGCAGATCGCGGCCTTCGACGAGGCGCTGCGGGGCGAGGGCGCCGCGGTGATCGATTCGGCACGGGTGCTGCGCGACCTCGGCGGCCTCAAGCGCCTGCTCGACGACCTCACGATCGAAGGGGAGGGGGATGGCCGCACACCGGACCCTTCCGCCCTCGACCTTGCGGGCCTCCGCGCGGAGATCGCGGGCCGCTATGGACGATGCCGCGACGAGCGGCCGGATGACGGCCTTCCTGGCGAGCCTGCCGCCGCCGCTCCTGCGGGCGCTGGCGCTTGACTGGCTCCACCAGGCCCGGCCCGACCAGCTTCCGCCGCCCTGGGAGGACGACTGGACCACCTGGGCGGTGATCGGCGGCCGCGGCTGCGGCAAGACGCGGACGGGGGCCGAATGGGTCGACGCGCTCGCCCGCGGCGACCCGGCCTTCACCGACGCGGCGATCGGCCGGATCGCGCTGGTCGGCGAGACCTTCGCCGACGTGCGCGACGTGATGGT
>NZ_VRUX01000259.1:0-5711 GCF_008039885.1 Methylobacterium sp. WL103 | reverse complement strand
CGCTGACCGGGCCCGGCGCCGGCCCGGCCTTGCGCGACATCGCCGTGCGGTTCCGCGCCTATCCCACCCTCGAATTCGGCTGGGGCGAGGCCCGGTTCTACGCCGCGACGCCCACGCTCGCGGAGTTCGATTGGCGGCTAGCGCTCGATGCGCTGTTCACGCCCGGCGGCAGCGACGGGGTGATCCAGGTGGTCGGCCTCGATGCGGACCCGCGCACGAGCTTTCCCCGCGCCGACATCCTGGCGGTGCCGGTCTCGGCCGCCGGCCTGGAGCGGCTCGTCGCGCGGCTCGAGGCGAGCTTCGCCCGCGTCGACGGCCATCCGGTCGACGTCGGCCCCGGCCTCTACGGGCCGAGCCTGTTCTACAGGGGCGCGGGCCGCTTCTCCTGGACGAACGTGTGCAACCACTGGACCGCCGGGCTCGTCAACGTCGCCGGGCTGCCGGTGGCGCCGGTGATCGCGACGCTGCCGGGCGGGCTCATCCTCGACCTCGAATGGCGCTCCGGGGTGACGGCGGTTCCGTGATGCCGGCGCCCGCCGAGGGCGGACCGGCGAACCTGTCGAAACGGTAATGCGCCGGTCACAGGCGGGTGAGGCGCCGGTCTCTAGAACGAACGCATCGCCCGCTGACGCCGGCGGCGCAGACGATTTCTCCTGGAGACCTATCGCATGTCCGTTCCCCAGACCCGCACCTCCGCCCGATACAGCCGCCGGGCCCTGGCCTCGGTCGCGACCGCCGCCCTCATCGCCGGCGGCGCCGTCGGCTCCGGCTTCATCATCTCGGCCGACGGCTACGTCGTCACCAACAACCATGTCGTCGACCACGCCAAGACCGTGCAGGTGACCCTCGACGACGGCCGGACGCTCGACGCCAAGGTGATCGGCAAGGATTCCAAGACCGACATCGCGCTCCTGAAGATCAAGGATTCCGGCAGCTACCCCTACGTCCAGTTCGGCAAGGCGGCCCCGCGGGTCGGCGACTGGGTGGTGGCGATCGGCAACCCGTTCGGCCTCGGCGGCACGGTGACGGCGGGCATCGTCTCGGCCCGCGGCCGTGACATCGGCGCCGGCCCCTACGACGACTTCCTGCAGATCGACGCGCCGATCAACAAGGGCAATTCCGGCGGCCCGACGTTCAACGTCAACGGCGAGGTCGTGGGCGTGAACACCGCCATCGCCTCGCCGTCGGGCGGCAGCGTCGGCCTCGCCTTCGCCATCCCGTCCGAGACCGTGCAGGCGGTGGTCGACCAGCTCAAGACCGACGGCAAGGTCGCCCGCGGCTACCTCGGCGTGCAGGTCCAGCCGGTGACGCAGGACATCGCCGAGGGTCTTGGCATGGCCAAGCCGAAGGGCGCGCTGATCGACCACGCGGAGGACGGGACCCCTGCGGCCAAGGCCGGCCTCAAGTCCGGCGACGTGATCGAGTCGGTCAACGGCAACCCGATCAACGACGCGAAGGAGCTGTCCCGCAAGATCGCCGGCCTGAAGCCCGGCGCGAAGGTCGAGATCGCCTACCTGCGCGGCGGCAAGTCGGACAACGCGACGATCACGCTCGGCGCGCTCCCGACCGACGGGTCGAAGGTGGCCTCGTCGGATACCGGGATGTCCGGCGGCCAGCCGCGGCTCGGCCTCGGCTTGGCGCCGGCCTCCGAGGTCGGCCTGTCCGACAGCGGCGTCGCGGTGGTGCAGGTCGACCCGGACGGCCCGGCGGCCGCCAAGGGCATCGAGCAGGGCGACGTCATCCTCGACGTCGCCGGCAAGAGCGTGACGCGCCCCTCCGACGTCGCCGAGCAGATCCGCACGGCCGAGGCGAGCGGACGCAAGGCGGTGCTGATGCGGGTGAAGAGCAGCAAGGGCGTGACCCGCTTCGTGGCGATCTCGCTCACCAAGAACGACGGCTGATCCGCCCTCGGTAGATCCTGACGACAGGACGACGCAGGCATCGGCACACCGCCGGTGCCTGCGTCGTCGGCGTTTCCACGTCGTCACGAGAGACATCTCGGCTCGCCCGCCCCGGCGGCGCGCGATATGCTTGGTTCCTCGCCTGCGCACGAGCGCCGGGACCAGCACCGGATTGTCGCGAGATGGCCGATTTCCGGAGCCTCGAGGTCTTCTACTGGGTCGCGACGCTGTCCAGCTTCCGCCGGGCGAGCGAGCAGGTGAACACGACCCAGCCCGCCGTGTCGCAACGCATCGCCGCGCTGGAGCACGAATACGGCACGCTGTTCGAGCGCCGCAGCCGCGACGTCGCGCTGACGGAGCGCGGGCGGGTGCTGTTCGGGTTCGCCGAGCGGTTCCTGTCGCTCCAGGCGGAGATGGGGGCGGCCCTGGCGGAAACCGGCCGCACGATGGGGACGCTGCGGCTCGGCGTCTCCGAGACGATCGTCCACCTCTGGCTGTCGCGGTTCATCGAGCGGATGCGGGCGGCCCTGCCGGGCATCAGCGTCGACATCGCCGTCGACATCTCGCCAAACATGCAGGCGGCGCTCGCCGCCAACGAGATCGACCTCGCCTTCCTCGTCGGGCCGATCACCCTGCCGAGCCTCGCCAACCGGCCGCTCTTCAGCATCCCGGTCGCCTGGATCGCCGCGCCGGGGCTGGTGCCGGAGGATGGGCCCCTGAGCCTCGGGGCGCTGATCCGCCATCCCCTGATCACCTACCCCCGGAACACAGGCCCCTACGTCGAGCTGCGCGACCTCGTGCTTCGGGCGAACCTGCTGCCCAGCCAGATCCACACCAGCGCGTCACTGGCGACGATCGTGAAGATGGGGATCGAGCGGCTGGGGATCTGCGTGATTCCGCCGGCCGTCGTCCGGGACGAGCTGGCGGCCGGGGCGCTGCGGATCCTGCCCGCCGAGCAATCCCTCTCGGACCTGAACTTCACCGCCACCTTCGCCAAGCGTCCCGACGCGCACTTCGTCGCCGACGCCGCGCGCATCGCGCAGGAGGTCGCCGCGGATTGGGCCGCGGGCCGACAAGCGGATCGGGCCGCTGGCCGATAAGGCGAGGTTATCGCGCCTCATTCGCAATGACGATTGGCGCGGAAAGAAGCGCGATGCGAACCTGCCTATCGAGACGGCACAGGCCCGATCGGGTCGAGGCCCGCGCCCTCCGGGCGTCGAGACCAGGAGGCGTGCGGTGACCCTGCATTTCCACCCTTCCCCCGCCGCCTATGCGGATGCGCGCGCGGCCCGGCGCGCCATCCGAAACGGGAAATGGCGCGGGCACACGTCCGGCCTCGCTCCGGCCCACGTCCAGGGCAACCTGATGATCCTGCCGCAGGCGCTGGCGCAGGACTTCCAGACCTTCTGCCAGCAGAACCCCAAGCCCTGCCCGGTGCTCGGCGTCTCCCGGCCCGGCGCCCGCGACCTCCCCGCGCTCGGCGCCGACCTGGACCTCGCCACCGACGTGCCGGGCTACGTCGTCTACGAGCACGGCGAGAAGGTCGCCGAGGTGGGCGACCTGACGCCCCTGTGGCGCGACGACTTCGTGACCTTCGTCCTCGGGTGCTCGTTCTCGTTCGAGTCGGCGCTGATCGAAGCCGGCATCCCCCTTCGCCACGTCGCGCAAGGGCGCAACGTCGCGATGTACAAGACGTCGATCCCGACCCAGCCCGCCGGCCCGTTCCACGGACCGCTCGTGGTCTCGATGCGGCCGATGCGGGCGGCCGACGCGATCAAGGCGGTGCAGGTGACGGCGCGGGTGCCCGCCGTGCACGGCGCCCCCGTCCACCTCGGCGATCCGAGCCTGATCGGCATCGCCGACATCGCCAAGCCGGATTTCGGCGACGCGATCGACATCGCGCCCGACGAGATCCCGGTCTTCTGGGCCTGCGGGGTGACGCCCCAGGCGGTGGCGATGGCCGCGCGCCTGCCGCTGTGCATCACCCACGCCCCCGGCCTGATGCTGATCACCGACCTTTTGAACCGGGACCTGCCGTACCGCTGAGGCCAAACCCGGCTTCGCTGAAGCCGCCGCATGCTTCGGCGAGCAGGCGCGCCGACACGCACCATGAAGACATGACCCGATCCCACCCGAGAACGTGAGCAATGCCATGTGGTTGAAAGACACGAGCCCGCCGGAAAGACGCGTCCTGGCCGCCGCCTTCGCTGGATACGGCATCGATGCCTTCGACTACATGATCTACACCTTCCTCATACCGACGCTGGTGATCGTGTGGGGGCTGACGACGGTCCAGGCCGGCAACATCGCCACCGCCGCGCTCGTCACCTCGGCGGTGGGCGGCTGGGCCGCGGGCATCCTCGCCGACCGGTACGGGCGGGTCGTCGTGCTACAGGGGACCGTGCTGTGGTTCACCGTGTTCACGGTGCTGTCCGGGTTCACGCATTCCTACGAGCAATTGCTGTTCACCCGCGCCATGCAGGGCTTCGGTTTCGGCGGCGAATGGTCGGTCGGCTCGGTGCTGATCGCCGAGACGATCCAGGCGCGCTACCGCGGCAAGGCGGTCGGCCTCGTCCAGTCGAGCTGGGCGGTGGGCTGGGCCGTCGCGGCCATCGCCTTCTGGGCGGTCTTCGCCCTGGTCGAGCCGGCGTCCGACTGGCGCATCCTGTTCTGGATCGGGGCGGTGCCCTCGGTGCTGATCTTCTGGATCCGCCGCAACATCGAGGATCCGGAGGTCTACCGGCAGACCCGCTCGGCCATGCACGCGGTCGGCGACCGCGGCAACTTCCTGGAGATCTTCTCCCGAGACCTCATCGGCCGGACGGCGCTCGCGAGCCTCCTCGCCACCGGGATGCAGGGCGGCTACTATGCCGTCACGACCTGGCTGCCGACCTATCTCAAGACCGAGCGCAACCTCTCGGTGCTCAACACCAGTGGCTACCTGCTGATGCTGATCTTCGGCTCCTTCCTCGGCTACTTGACGAGCGCCTACCTCTCCGACCGGATCGGCCGCCGCAAGGGCTTCATCCTGTTCGGGTTCTGCGCCGGCCTGCTCGTGCTCGGCTACACCCTGGCGCCGATCACCGACACGGCGATGCTGTTCCTGGGCTTTCCGCTCGGCTTCTTCCTGTCCGGCGTCTTCTCCGGCATGGGCGCCTACCTCAGCGAGCTGTTCCCGAGCCGCGTCAGGAGGTCGGCGCAGGGGTTCTGCTACAATTTCGGCCGGGCGACCGGGGCGGCCTGCCCGGCGCTGGTCGCGCATCTGTCCGGATCGCTGACGCTGGGCATCGCCATCGGGGTCGTGGCGGCCAGCGCCTATTGCCTCGTGATCCTGGCGGCCCTCCTGCTCCCCGAGACCGCCGGCCGCGAGCTCGACGCAGACGGGGCGACCCCGGCCGTGACAATGCCGGCGGCGGCGTGACCAGCGACGGGACGGGAGCAGCGGACATGGCGAGCGTCGACCTGAACTCCGACCTCGGCGAGGGCTTCGGCGCCTACGCCTGCGGCGACGACGCGGCGATGCTCGGCATCGTCACCTCGGCCAACGTCGCCTGCGGGATGCATGCGGGCGACCCTGAGATCATGGCCGAGACCTTCGCGCGGGCGAAGGCGAACGGCGTCGCGGTGGGAGCCCATCCGGGCTTCCCCGACCTCTGGGGCTTCGGGCGGCGGCGGATGCCGTTCACCCCGCCCGAGATCGAGCGCCTCGTCGCCTACCAGGTCGGGGCCGCGCAGGCGCTCGCGACTTACGCCGGCCACCGCGTCACCTACGTGAAGGCGCACGGGGCGCTCGCCAACCTCGCCGCCGCC
>NZ_VRUX01000258.1:0-5716 GCF_008039885.1 Methylobacterium sp. WL103 | reverse complement strand
GCGCCGGCCGGGTCGCGTACGGCGAGGTCGGCATGCAGCGCCTCGGTCGGCCGGCCCTCGCAGGCGGAGCGGATCGCTGTGCGCACCGAGTCCGGCACCGGCGGCAGGTCCGAGAGGCCTTCCTCCAGGCTGCGGAAGTACAGGCCGGTCCCGCCGACGAAGATGGGTAGCCGCCCGTCGAGGTCTGCCAGCAGGGCCGCGGAGTCCCGCGCGAAATGCCCGGCGGAGTAGTTCACTGCGCCGTCGACGTGTCCGTACAGACGATGCGCGACGCGCGCCTCCTCGACGCGATCCGGCCGGGCCGAGAGCACGCGAAGGTCGGCGTAGACCTGCATCGAGTCGGTGTTGACGACGACCCCGCCCTGACGAAGCGCCAGCGCCGTCGCGAGCGCCGACTTGCCCGAGGCGGTCGGCCCTGCAATGAGGATCGCCTCCGGCCGCCCCTGCGACGACGCATTTGAAAGCGGCAACACGAAATCGTCGGCTCCGATGACCCTTGTCGCGACCCTGATAGCAAACGAGGCCCGCCCCGCCATCACCGATGCGGTGCTGGCCGAGGCGCGGCTGGTGCTGGCGACCGAGCACCAGCCGCGCATCCTGCACGGCGAGGTCGCCGCCGAGGTTCTGCTGCCGGGCGCTCCCGCCGCCGCGGCGGCGCTGACTGAACGCCTGTGCACGGCGCTCGGCAGCGAACCGATCGACGTCGCGGTGTTGCCGGCCGACGCGCACCGCCGCAAGCGCCTGTTCCTCGCCGACATGGACTCGACCATGATCGAGCAGGAATGCATCGACGAGCTCGCCGACACGATCGGCCTGAAGCAGCAGGTCTCCGAGATCACCGAGCGCGCGATGCGCGGCGAGATCGCCTTCGAGCCCGCGTTGCGCGAGCGCGTCGCCCTGCTCCGCGACGTGTCGGCCGGGGTGGTGGACGCCCTGATCCGCGACCGGCTGACCCTGACCCCGGGCGGCCGCACGCTGGTCCACACGATGAACGCGCACGGGGCGCGCACCTGCCTCGTCTCCGGCGGCTTCACGCTGTTCACCGGGCCGATCGCCGAGGCGCTTGGGTTCGACGAGCATCACGCCAACCGGCTCGGGCTTGCGGGTGGACGCCTCACCGGCCTCGTCGACGATCCGATCGTCGGGCGCGAGGCCAAGCGTGCGACGCTGATCGCCCTGCGCGACGGCCTCGGCCTAGCGCCGACGGAGACGCTGGCGGTCGGCGACGGGGCGAACGACCTCGACATGCTCGGGGAAGCCGGTCTCGGCGTCGCGTTCCGTGCCAAGCCCGCGGTGGCGGCGGCGGCGAAGGTCCGCATCGAGCACGGCGACCTCAGCGCGCTGCTTTACCTGCAAGGCTACATGGCGAGCGAATTCGTCGCCTGACCATCATCAGTGCAGGCTGCGGACGAGCGCGACGAACGCCCCGAGGATCGCGACGGTCTGAAACCCGATCATCCCGAACATCGACTTGATGATGTCGGATTTCGCCGTGGCGATGTCCGCGCGGGTCGAGAGGCGCAGAGCTTCGATGTCGGACTTCGTCGACGTGCGCAGAGCGTCGATGTCATGACGGATCACGACGAAATCAGCCTTCGTCTCCACACGAAACGCTTCGATGTCGATTTTTGTCGCGGCGCGAAGCGCCTCGATGTCGGCCTTCGTCACGATCCGAAGCGCTTCGATGTCGTGCCGGACGTCCACGATGTCACCCTTGGTGGGGATACCGCTGGCGAACACCTCGGACATGGCGTCGGGCATCCCCTCAGCCTGCTCCGGCGTGAGGTGCGCCTTCTCACGCAGGCTGCGCGCGAACTGCAGCGTATCGAAGGCGACGGCATTCACGGGGTCGGCTGCCTCGCGCACGGGCTCTCATCTGAAACGGAGGGCGACCGGTTCGGTCCGCGCATGCGAGGCGTCAGCGTGTTCCCATCCGCCACGAACGAGAACGCCGCCGCTCGGAATGGGCGGCGGCGTCAGGTGTCGCGGCCGCCTCAGCGGTCGATCAGTCGAGGCCGATCGCCACGAACCGCACGTCGCCGGTGGCGCTCGCCACCAGCAGCAGGACGGACTTGCGAGCGTCCTTCCGTAGGGCTTCGACGCGCTTGGTCACGTCGGCGGGCGTGTTGACTGCTTCCTGGCCGACCTCGACGATCACCTCCCCGGGCTGGATGCGCTTGTCGGCCGCCGTCGAGTTCGGGTCGACCCGGGTGACGACCACGCCCTTCACGCCGTCCTTGATGCTGTACTTGCGCCGAAGCTCGTCGGTGAGGCCCGACAGGTTGAGGCCAAGTGCTTGGCGGGTCGCATTCTCGGGCTCCGGCTGTCGCAGGTTGGCGAGCTGCGGCTTGTCGCTGTCCTCCAGGCGGCCGAGCGTGACCGACTTCGTGCTCTCCTCGCCCTTGCGGACGACCACGACGTCGACCTTCTGCCCGACAGGCGTCGAGGCGACGATGCGCGGGAGGTCGCTCGAGGCCTTCACCGGCGTACCGTTGAACTTGACGATCACGTCGCCGACTTCGAGACCCGAGGTCTTGGCCGGGCCCTTCTCGTCGACTCCGGCCACCAGGGCGCCCTTGGCACCTCCCTTGAGCCCCAGCGCTTCGGCGGTGGCGTCGTCCACGTTCTGGATGCGCACGCCGAGCCAGCCGCGGCGGACCTCGCCGAACTCGCGAAGCTGGTCGATCACTGGCTTGGCCGAGCTCGACGGGACGGCGAAGCCGATGCCGACGGAGCCGCCGGTCGGCGACAGGATCGCCGTGTTGATGCCGATCACCTCGCCGTCCATGTTGAACAGCGGGCCGCCGGAATTGCCCTTGTTGATGGCCGCGTCGGTCTGCAGGTAGTTGTCGTAGGGGCCCGACTCGATGTTGCGCCCCCGCGCCGAGACGATGCCGGCCGAGACCGAGCCGCCGAGCCCGAACGGGTTGCCGATCGCGATCACCCAGTCGCCGGCGCGCATCTTGTCCGAATCGCCGAAGGGCACCGCCTTGAGCGGCCGCTCCGCCGTCGGCTTCACGCGCAGGACGGCAAGGTCGATCTTCGAATCCTTGCCGATGATCTCGGCCTTCAGCTTGGTCCCGTCGTGCAGGATCACCTGGATGTCGTTGGCGTCGCCGATGACGTGGTTGTTCGTGACGACGATGCCCGACGCGTCGATGATGAAGCCGGAACCGAGCGAGCTCGACTTGCGCTGCTGGCGCGGATTCTCGCTCTCGCCGCGCTGCTCGTTGCCGCCGCGTCCGCCGCGCTTGTTGAAGAACTCCTCGAACAGGTCCTCGAACGGCGTGCCCGGCGGCAGCTGCGGGCCTGCGCGGTTGCCGGGGCGCGCTTCGACGGTGGTCGAGGCTGAGATGTTGACGACGGCGTCGTCCACCTTTTCCGCGAGGTCGGCCAGCGATTCCGGGCCCTTGGCGTAGGCCGGCATCGCCACCGACGAGGACGCGATCAGGATCGCGGCGGCGACCGTTCGCGCTGAGCGGCGGAACCGGGCGAAGGGATGCGCGGGCGCGCTCGCGACGGGGTGCATGATCGACCTCTTCAAGAACGCGTTTCCGGAGCTGCTTCTTATGGACCGTCAGGACGGCCGGCGGTTCGTCCGCCACCTTTCAAGATCGTCGGCGGCCCGCCCGCTTCAAGGGCGGGCCGCCTGCATCATCGTCAGCGGACGGTGCCGGTCGAGCCTGTCGTCGCGGACGGGTCGGCGCCTCGCGGCGCGCCGCCCTGGGCCGCCTTGCCCTGCGGATCGCTGAAGTAGCGGAAGAAGTCCGAGTTCGGGCTCATCACCAGCCGGGTCTCGGAGCCCTTCAGCCCGGTCTCGTAGGCCTGCATCGAGCGGTAGAAGCTGAAGAAGCTCGGGTCCTTGCCGAAGGCTTCGGCGAGGATGCGGTTCTTGTCCGCGTCGCCCTGGCCCCGAAGCTTCTCGGCCGTCTGCGTCGCGTCGGCAAGGATCACGGTGACGTCGCGGTCTGCCTTGGCCTTGATCGTCGCGGCGATCTGGTCGCCGTTGGCGCGGATGTCGGCGGCTTCGCGCTCGCGCTCCGTCTTCATCCGGCGGTAGACCGCGACGCTGTTCTGCGCCGGAAGGTCCACGCGGGTCATGCGCAGGTCGACGATCTGCACGCCGAGCGCCTTGGCCTCGCGGTTCACGTCCTCCTGGATCTGGTTCATCAGCCGGGTGCGCTCGGTCTTGACGATGGCGTCTCGGGTCGATCGGGCCAGCACGTTGCGTAGGGACGAGTTGGTGAAGCTCGCCAGGCGCTGGTTGGCCAGCGCGACGTTGTTCACAGACTGGTAGAACCGCAGCGGGTCGATGATGCGGTAGCGGGCGAAGGCGTCGACCTCCAGGTTCTGGCGGTCGGCCGTCAGCAGGGTCTGTACCGGCAGGTCGAGGTCGAGGACGCGCTTGTCGAACAGCACGACGTTCTCGACGAAGGGCAGCTTGAAGTAGAGCCCCGGCTTGTCCTCGCCGGTCTGGTTCAGGACGGCGCGGACGCGGCCGAACTGGAGTACCAGGGCCTGCTGCATCTGCCCGACGGTGAACACCGAGGCGTAGAAGGCGAGTGCGAGCGCGGCGGCGATGACCGCCGAGCCGGTGCGGATGGCCTGTGCGTTCATCGGGCCGCTCCATTCGTCTGCGCCGGGGCGGGGGTGCGGGACCCGAATTCGGCCAGCGGCAGCACGGGCACGACGCCTGCCGCACCGGTCGCGCCGGATCCGGCGACGCCCTGGTCGATGATCACCTTGTTCACGGAGCCCAGCACCTTCTCCATCGTCTCCAGGAAGATCCGCTCGCGGCTGATCGTCGGCGCGGTCTTGTAGGAGGCGTAGACCTCGTCGAAGCGCGCGGCCTGTCCGGTCGCGTCGGCGGTGGCCTTGGTCTTGTACGCTTCCGCCGCCTGGACGATCTGCGAAGCGCGCCCGCGGGACTGCGGAACCTCGCGGCTCGCGTAGGTCTTCGCCTCGTTCTGCGCCGTGTCGGCGTCCTGCTGCGCCGCGTTCACGTCGATGAAGGCGGGCCGGACCTCCGGCGGCGGGTTGACGCTGACGAGCTGCACCACCTCGATGCGGACGCCGGCGCCGTACTCGTCGAGGGCGTTCTGGGTGATCTCCTTGACCTCCTGGGCGACGCTCGACTGCTCGTTCGTCAGGATCGCCTGAATGTTGCGGCGGCCCACGACCTCGCGCATCGCGCTCTCGGCGATCGCCTTGATCGTGCCCTCGGGGTTCTGGAGGTTGAACACGTAGTCCGAAGCCTTCAGCGGGTTCACGCGCCACTGCACCTCGAAGTCGAGGTCGACGATGTTCTCGTCGCCCGTGAGCATCAGGCTCTCGTCGGGCATGTCCCGGGTGCGCGCCTGGGCGCCGCCGGCGGACCGGAAGCCGACCTGGATCGAGTTCACCTGTCCGACGTTCGGCTTGATCACGCCGCCGACCGGATAAGGAAAGTTGTAGCGCAGGCCCTCGCCCTTCGAGCCGACGTAGCGGCCGAAGATCGTCTCGATGCCGACCTGGTTGGGGGCGACCGTGTAGAAGCCCGTCGCGAGCCACAGGCCCACTGCGAGCGCACCGATCACCACGAAGCTCTTGCCGCCGCCGAGCGAGCCGCCAGGCATGACGCCGCGCAGGCGGTCCTGGCCGCGCCGCAGGAGATCCTCGAGATTGGGGGGCGTCTTACCGCCGCCGCCACCGCCGCTGCCCACGCTCCGCCTCAACC
>NZ_VRUX01000257.1:0-5740 GCF_008039885.1 Methylobacterium sp. WL103 | reverse complement strand
GCCGGGGTGCGCGCCACGCTGGTGCGGCTCGCCGGCGCCCTCGACCTCGCCCGGCTGTCGCTGCACGGCGACGTGGTGGTGGAGCGCAAGGCCGTCACCGTGGTCTCGGGCGATACGCGGCTGCATCCGCCGCCGGGCGGCTTCCTTCAGGCGACGGCGGCCGGCGAGACGGCGCTGACCGGGCTGGTGCGCGACGCCTTCGCGAAGAAGACCAAGCGCGCGATCGACCTGTTCTCGGGCTGCGGCCCCTTCACCTTGGGCGTGGCCCGCGTCAGCAACGTCCACGCCGTCGAGAGCGAGGCCGGCGCGCTCGCCGGCATCGAGCGCTCCTACCGCAGCGCGCAGGGGCTGAAGGGCATCACCACGGAGACCCGCGACCTGTTCCGCCGGCCGGTCCTCGCCCACGATCTCAACGATTACGACGCCGTCGTCTTCGACCCGCCCCGGGCGGGCGCGCAGGCGCAGGTGAAGCAGATCGCCGAATCGAAGGTGCCGCTCGCTGTCGGCGTGAGCTGCGACGCCGGCACCTTCTCCCGCGACGCGGCGACCCTCGTCGCGGCCGGCTTCAGCCTGGAGCGGGTCACCCCCGTCGACCAGTTCCGGTACTCGGGCCATGTCGAGATGGTCGGCGTGTTCCGCCGGGCGGTCGCGGCCCGGCGCCGGCTCTAAAGCGTTTTCCAGCAAGGTAGACGCCGGCTCGCGTGAAGAAAACGCGACCACACCGACAAGAAGGCGCGTCTTCCAGAACGGTGGAGGCCGGGTCGCGTGAAGACAACGCCCTTGCGACCGGCACGACGACGAGCGCATGCGCTCCGGGTCGTCCTTGCGCCGTCCGGTCCGCGCCGTCGGAGAACCAAGTCCACGCCGGCCGGTTCTCTCCGCGGGGGTCGCGGACGAGCGGCAAGCGTGATGCGTTACTACATCGACACGGACGACGGCGACGCCCGCGTGATCGACGAGGCCGGGTTCGACCTTCCGGGACCGCTCGAAGCCCGCACGACGGCGATCGACGCCCTGCCCGACATGGCGCGACAGAAGATCCCGAACGGCGACGACCGCACCTTCTCCGTCAGCGTGCGCAACGAGGCCGGCGGGGTGATCTACAGCGCGGAACTGGTGATGACCGGCACCTGGCACATCCCCCGGCCTCAGGAGGGGTAGTTCCGATGTCCGCGATGAGAGGAGCGCCGCGCCGGCTACGACCGGTCGGCCTCGGCCGTCACGAACGAAAGGCAGCGGGCGCGGACCTGCGGGTCCTTGATGCGATCGAAGGCGCGGACCAGGGCCAACGTCTCGGCATCGCGGGATTCGTGCTCGCCCGGCGAAAAGAATTTGGTGACCGGCTCGTCGAGCGTGCGCGCGATCCGCTCCAGGCTCGCGCGCGCTAGGGATTCGTGAACGCCTGGCTTCTTCACACGATGACCCCTTGGGCTCGGTCTCCTACGGAGCCAATCAGTTGATTTGCACTCCGGCCGCCTTCGGCCCGAGCTCATGGGCGAGGTGGCGCCCGAGGACGACGAGGGCCTGTCGAACGATCTCGGCGGTCTCGTCGTTCCCCGTCGCCTCCGCTTCCAGGTAGGCGGCGGAGAAGTCGTCGACGATCGCGTCGAGCGCATCGGCGCTCAGGTCCGCCAGAAGCGTCCGGGCGGCGGAGGTGGGCGTCGCCGACGCCGTGGCCCGCGTCGGCGCGGCGATCTGCGTGTGGGAGGATCGTATCGCCGCGCGCGACCGCTCGATCGCGGAACGGGACCGTTCCATCAGATCGTTCGCATCGCCGATCCGTCGGCGACTCTGCCGTATCTGCGCGGCGAGGATCGCCTTCTCGCACCAAGACGCCATCATCAACCGGCTCTCACAACTCATACGATCCATCGTCGCGCGCGGGCGGACGTCGGCGGCTTCGGCTCGCACCGGATCTCGGCACGATGGTAGCGAGCGCTGGTCCTCGCGACGTCGCGCCATCCGCGCCTGCGACGGTTCTGCCGACACCCCGAACAGTGAGATCCTGGCGGAGGTCACGAGCGCGTGATTTCGGACGCAAGCGTTCGCGTATGCGATCCGGGACGGCACTAACATGGATCAGCGCCGACGCTCACGTTTCCGTGATTGAAGTCCTACGCTTAGAACAGAGTCCCCTGCTCGTCCTCGTCGCTGGAGGGCGGCTTCTCTGCGGCGGGCAGGTCCGGCGGCGTCGGCGCCGGACGGGGGCGCCCGACCGGCGCGATCAGCGCCGCGTCGTCGTTGCGCACGGCGTTCACCCGGTCGGAGACGGGATCGAGGCGGAGCCAGTCGTCGGGGCACGGGCGGCAGAGGGCCGCCGCCTCGGCCTGGTCCACGTCCCGCGTGTCGAGCCAGGGCGCGACCTGCTCGGGCGAGAGGATCGCCGGCATCCGGTCGTGGACCGCCGCCATGGTGCCGTTCGCCCCGGTGGTGACGACGGCCGCCGTGTCGATCTCCGAGCCGTCCGCCCCGAGCCAGGATTCCCATAGGCCGGCGAGCGCCATCGGGGCGCCGTCCGCGCGCGAGATCGCGAAGGGCGTCCGCACGGTGTTGCGGCCGGTGCCCTCGCGCCGCCATTCGTAGAAGCCGTCGGCCAGGAAGACGCAGCGCCGGTGGCGCACCGCGCCGCGGAAGGTCGGCTTCTCCAGGATGGTCTCGACCCGGGCGTTGATCACCAGCGGAAAGGTCTTGGGGTCCTTGAGCCAGCTCGGCCAGAAGCCCCAGCGCACCAGCCGGAAGTGCCGCGCCCCGCCCTCGCCGACGACGATCGGCACCGGCTGCGTCGGGGCCACGTTGTAGCGCGGCGGGAAGTTCGGACGCTCCGGGTAGCCGTAGAACTCCGCGAAGAGTTCGGGCGCCTGGGCGATGAAGAAGCGTCCGCACATTCCCAGAGGCTCCTGTCCGCCGGCGACGCCCGCCTTCTCGCGACGCTCGCCCTTTCGCGACGTTCGCACTGCCGCGGCGCGCGACGGCAGCCTACAGCCACTTCTTCCAGCGGAAGAACACGTAGGGGAGCACGGCGGCGACCACCATCATCACCACCGCCATCGGGTAGCCGAAGCTCCATTCCAGCTCCGGCATCGCCTTGAAGTTCATCCCGTAGATCGAGGCGATCAGCGTCGGGGGCATGAACACCACCGCCATGACCGAGAACAGCTTGATGATGTTGTTCTGCTCCAGGTTCACCAGCCCGAGCGTCGCGTCGAGCAGGAACTGGATCTTCGAGGACAGGAAGGTCGCGTGCTCTTCCAGCGACTGCAGGTCGCGCAGCGTCGAGCGCACGTCCTCGCGCAGCTCGCGCGGCGCCTTGGCGGTCCGGTAGGTGGCCGACAGCGAGAGCAGGATGCGCTCCATCGAAACCAGGCTCTCGCGCTGCTTGGAGATCAGGTCGCCGTGGCGGCCGAGCGCCCGCAGCGTGTCCTGGAGCGCGGTGTTCCGGGCGGAGGGGTCGTCCTGGACCTCGAAGATCTTGCCCGAGAGCCGGTCGATGCGCTCGCCCTGGAGCTGGAGCACGTCGGCGGCCCGGTCGATCACCGCCTCGATCAGGCCGGCGAGGATGGTCTCGCCCGAAGGCGTCCCCGTCGGCCCGCTCCCGGTCGCCCGGCCGGCGCGCTGGGTGTACATCCGGAACGCCTGCGGCTCCTCGTAGCGCACCGTCACCAGCTTGCGGCCCTGCAGGATGAAGGTGATGCCGGCGAGCCCGGGATCCTCCGAATCGCTGACCTTCGAGAGCACGCGCCCGGTCATGTAGCGGGCGCCGTCCTCGACGTAGAGCAGCTCGGACGGCTCGATGTCCTTCATCTCCTCCCGGGTCGGCACCTGGATGCCCATGAAGGCCTCGACCTTCAGGTCCTCCTCCCGGGTCGGCTTGATCATGTCGAGCCAGACGGTGTCGTCGGGGATCGCGTCCTGCAGTTCGAGGGGGCGGCGCTCCAGCAGCATCTGGCCGGTGCCGGTGACCGGCTGGTGGATGAAGATCACGAAGGGCGAACCTGGGGATGGGCGCTCGGGCGAGCGCGTCTTTGGGTTTCGCGCTCAGTCGAGCGCGTCTCTTTGCCTTGCGCTCAGTCGAGCGCGTGGGGCGGCGGCGTGCTTGCATCCGGCACGAAGAAGTCCGGCGCAAGGGGCACGCCGGCGGTGACGCGGTATTGCGAAAAATCCGTGACGCCGTTCTGCGACAGGAACGTGTCGTCGATCAGGAATTGGCCGGTGATCTCGCGAGCCGGCTTCAGAAACAGCACGTGGGCCGCGTCCGCGATGATCTCGGGCGTCCGGCTCGCCCGCATCAGGGCCTCGCCGCCGAGCAGGTTGTTGACCGCGGCCGTCGCGATCGTGGTCCGCGGCCACAGCGCGTTCACCGCGATGCCCGACCTGCGCAGCTCGCCCGCGAGCCCGAGCACGCACAGCGACATGCCGAACTTCGCCATGGTGTAGGCGAGGTGCGGCGAAAACCACTTCTCCGCCATGTCGAGGGGCGGCGACAGCATCAGGATGTGCGGGTTGTCCGCCTTCTCCAGGTAGGGAAGCGCGTATTTCGAGACCATGTAGGTGCCGCGCGTGTTGATCTGATGCATCAGGTCGAAGCGCTTCATCTCGGTCTGCTTCGTCGGGGTCAGCGAGATCGCGCTGGCGTTGTTGACCACGATGTCGACGCCGCCGAACGTCTCCGCGGCGCGTGCGAAGGCTTGGCGCACCGAATCCTCGTCGCGCACGTCGACCACCAGCGGCAGCGCCCGGCCGCCGGCCGCCTCGATCGCCGCGGCCGCGGTATGGATCGTGCCCTCGAGCTTGGGGTGCGGCGTCTCGGTCTTGGCCGCGATCACCACGTTGGCCCCGTCGCGGGCCGCGCGCAGGCCGATGGCGAGCCCGATGCCGCGCGAGGCTCCGGTGATGAACAGGGTCTTCTTGGCCAGGGTGCCGGTCATCGCGTCCTCCGCGGGTTCGTGTCGAGGATTCGTGTCACGGCGCGATCCGGAAGCGGGCGGGCCGCGACCCGTCGGCATCCGTGAAACCGTATTCCGCCGCGACGTCGCCGGCGTGGATCACCTGGCCGGTCCGGGCGATCACGCCGGGGTCGGCGGCGAGCGCCGCCAGGGCGCGGCCGGCGTAGAGCGGGCTCTCGGTGGCGAGCGCACCCTGCCCGAGGTCGCAGACGCGCTCGGTGCGCACGAAGCCCGGCGAGAGCGCCAGCGCGGCGACCCCGTGCGGGCGCAGTTCCTCTCCGAAGGCGAAGGCGAGGCGGTTCGTCGTCGCCTTGGCGAGGTCGTAGTAGACGTCGCCGAGGTAGCCCTCCGCGGTGCCGAAGGAGACCAGCGCGATCAGCCCCGACCCGGCCGCGACCATCGCCGGCGCCACCGCGCGGGCGAGCAGCAGCCCGGGATAGGGGCCGACGCGGGCGAACTCCGCGAACGGCTCCGCCGACCGGCGCCAGAACGGCGTGCCCCAGCCGGTCCCGTCCGGGTAGCTTTCGCCGTCGTAGCCCTCGTTGCCGCCCCAGACGCTCGACACCGCCACGTCGATGCGGCCGAAGCGGCGCAGCGTCCAGTGCACGAGTTCGTCGACGGCACGCTCGCTGGTGTGGTCGCAGAGGTAGTGGTGCCCGTCGCCGCCGGCCGCGTCGACCTCGCGGCTGGTGTCCTCGATCGATTCGGAGCGCTGCTCGGTGCGCGGCCCGGTCTCGCTGGAGCGGGCGGTGACGACGACCGTGGCGCCGGCCTCGCCGAGCGCCCGGGCGATGCCC
>NZ_VRUX01000256.1:0-5754 GCF_008039885.1 Methylobacterium sp. WL103 | reverse complement strand
GTTGGCGTCGGTGATCCGGCGGGTGAGCGCGTTTCGGGCGTCGTCCACCGCAGCCGCAAGGCGGAGCGACCACGGCACCGGCTCCGGCGGCGGCTTCACCGCGATCTTTCTCAACAAGGAGCCGACCGCGCCGATGCCGCGGAAGTAGGCGTCGCGGGCGAAGTCGTAGCCGCCCGGCCGCGCCGCCTCCGGGGGCGGTAGCAGGCGAGCGGTGGCGGCGATGAAGTCGCCCGGCCGCAAGGGCGGCGCCTTCTTGAACGAGACGCGCACGCGGACCGGGCGCTCGGCCGCCGACATCGTGCCGAGGCTCGCGACCCGGACCACGAGGCGGGCGCCCTCCTCCCGCTCCTCCAGCGACTCGATCAGCCCTTCGAGCGGGGCGATCATCGTGCGGGTCAGCACGGGCGCGGCCACCCGCGACACCCGCAGGGCGCTCGCCGAGAACCCGAGGAGCGCTGCGGCAAGCCCGAGCGCAATCGCCAAAGCCACCGGCCGACCACCGAGGAACGGCAGGGTCGCGGCGCAGGCCGCCGCCGCAGCGAGGGGGGCCCAGAGCGCGGGCATCCCGTCGGTGGCGGTGAAGAACACAAGGATGCCGGCGCCGAAGGCGACCGCGAGCCAGGGGAACAGCCGGCGCTGCTCGGCCTCGATCACAAGGCCGCCGACGACCCAGCCGCGCAAAGCCGGCCCGAGCACGGCGGGCGCGATGAAGCGCCCGAGAGCCGGTCCAGCGACGGCCCGTCCCGTCGATCGTACGATGTCCCGCGCCATGATCGGCACACCGGCCGGCGCGAGGCCGCTGCGCCGGAGCGGATTGTTAACGCATCCGCACGGGCGTGCTAGAGCGGTCGGAACTGGGTTCCGGTGCGGGTCCTCAGCTTTGCGTGCGTCTTCGCGGACGCCGAACCGCCTTTCCCTTCGCCGCGGAGCGATCTAGACGCGCGCAACCGGATCGGTCGATCCGCGCCGCGACCAGGGTGCTCCTCGCCCCTTCACCAAAAGATCCATCGTCCGATGTCGTCAGCCGTCGTCACGCGCTTCGCGCCCTCGCCCACGGGCTACCTCCATATTGGCGGTGCCCGCACGGCGCTGTTCAATTGGCTCTACGCCCGCCGGATGGGCGGCCGGATGCTGCTGCGAATCGAGGACACCGACCGCGAGCGATCGACGCAAGGGGCGATCGACGCCATCCTCGACGGGATGCGCTGGCTGGGGCTCGACTGGGACGGCGACGTGGTGTTCCAGTACGCCCGCGCCGAGCGCCACCGCGAGGTCGCCGAGAGTCTGCTGGCCTCAGGCAACGCCTATCGCTGCTACGCGACGCAGGACGAGCTGACGCAGATGCGTGAGCAGGCGCGGGCCGCCGGCAAGCCGCTGCGCTACGACGGGCGCTGGCGCGACCGCGACCCGTCCGACGCGCCGGCGGGGGTAAAGCCGGTGATCCGGCTGCGCGCCCCGAGCGAGGGCGAGACGGTGGTGGACGACGCGGTGCAGGGCCGCGTCACCTGGGCCAACCGCGACCTCGACGACCTCGTGCTGCTGCGCTCGGACGGCAACCCGACCTATATGCTCGCCGTCGTCGTCGACGACCACGACATGGGCGTGACCCAGGTGATCCGCGGCGACGACCACCTCACCAACGCGGCCCGCCAGAGCCAGATCTTTGCAGCGCTGGGCTGGGAGGTGCCGCGGATGGCGCACATCCCGCTGATCCACGGGGCCGACGGGGCCAAGCTGTCCAAGCGCCACGGCGCGCTCGGCGTCGACGCCTACCGCGACCTTGGCTACCTGTCGGCGGCGCTGCGCAACTACCTCGTCCGCCTCGGCTGGAGCCACGGCGACAAGGAGGTGTTCTCCACTGAGGAGATGGTGGCGGCCTTCGACCTCAAGGCGATCGGCCGCTCGCCGGCGCGGTTCGACTTCGCCAAGCTCGAGAACCTCAACGGCCTCTACATCCGCGGCGCAGCGGATGGGGACCTGGTCGACGCGATCGAGCGCATCCTGCCGAACGTCGGCCCGGAGCGCGGCCTCGTCGCCCCCCTCGCGCCTGACCTGCGCGAAAAGCTCGTCGCGGCGATGCCGGGGCTGAAGGAGCGGGCCAAGACCCTGATCGAGCTGCTCGACAGCGCCTACTACCTCACCGCCGCGCGTCCGCTGGTACCGGACGAGAAGGCTGCCGCCCTCCTCACCGACGAGGCCCGCGCACGCCTCGCCGCGATCCTGCCGGTGCTCGAGGCCCTGCCCGAGTGGAGCGCCGCCGCGACGGAAGCCGCGGTGCGGCTCTTCGCCGAGACCGAGGGGCTGAAGCTCGGGCAGGTGGCGCAGCCGCTGCGGGCGGCGCTCACCGGCCGCACCACCTCGCCGCCGCTGTTCGACGTGATGGCGGTCCTCGGCCGCGAGGAAAGCCTCGCCCGCCTCGCCGACCGGATCACGAAAAGCTGAGGCTTTCGCCGCAGCGCACGCGCGGCCCGGTTTTCGCTTGGCGTCGGGGCGTGGTTGTCATCCGCGCCGTTGCTGGCGCCCGGCCGATCCGCTAACCGGTGGGCCTGTGAGCACCTGCAGCAAAATGCAGGTGACTTCGGGTCCAGGGCGGCGCGGAGCCGAGCCTTGGGCCGGCACCGATTCGTTGCCAGGAAAGGGTCCACGTTCCATGAGCGCAGCCAGCACCATCACCGTGGACGGCAAAGAGGTCTCTCTGCCGGTCAAGAGCGGTACGATCGGCCCCGACGTCGTCGACATCGGCAAGCTCTACGCGCAGACCGGCGCCTTCACCTTCGACCCCGGCTTCACCTCGACCGCCTCGTGCGAATCGAAGATCACCTACATCGACGGCGACGAGGGCGTGCTGCTCTATCGCGGCTACCCGATCGAGCAGCTCGCCGAGCAGGGCGACTTCCTCGAGACCTGCTACCTGATGCTGTTCGGCGAGCTGCCGACGCCGGGTCAGAAGGCCGACTTCGACTACCGCGTCACGCGCCACACCATGGTGCACGACCAGATGAACCGGTTCTTCACCGGCTTCCGCCGCGACGCGCACCCGATGGCGGTGATGGTCGCCTCCGTCGGCGCGCTCTCGGCCTTCTACCACGACTCGACCGACATCACGGACGAGAGCCAGCGCATGATCGCGTCGATGCGCATGATCGCCAAGATGCCGACGCTAGCGGCGATGGCCTACAAATACTCGATCGGCCAGCCGTTCGTGTATCCGAAGAACGATCTCGACTACACCTCGAATTTCCTGCGGATGTGCTACGCCGTCCCGTGCGAGGACTACCAGGTCAACCCGATCTTTTCGAAGGCCCTGGACAAGATCTTCATCCTGCACGCCGACCACGAGCAGAACGCCTCGACCTCGACGGTGCGGCTCGCGGGCTCGTCGGGCGCGAACCCGTTCGCCTGCATCGCGGCCGGCGTCGCCTGCCTGTGGGGGCCGGCGCATGGCGGCGCCAACGAGGCGGCCTTGAAGATGCTGATGGAGATCGGCACGCCGGACCGCGTCGATCAGTACGTCGCCAAGGCCAAGGACAAGAACGACCCGTTCCGCCTGATGGGCTTCGGCCACCGGGTGTACAAGAACTACGACCCGCGCGCGCGGATCATGCAGAAGACCACCCACGAGGTGCTGAAGGAACTCGGCAAGAACGACGATCCGCTGCTCGAGGTCGCGATGAAGCTCGAGGAGATCGCCCTCAAGGACGAGTACTTCATCGAGAAGAAGCTCTACCCGAACATCGACTTCTACTCGGGCATCACCCTGAAGGCGATGGGCTTCCCGACCGACATGTTCACGGTGCTGTTCGCGGTGGCGCGCACCGTCGGCTGGATCGCGCAATGGGCCGAGATGATCGAGGATCCCTCGCAGAAGATCGGCCGCCCGCGCCAGCTCTACGTCGGCCCGACCAAGCGCGACTACGTCGGCATCAACGAGCGCGGCTGACGGCTGGTCTACCCTCCCCCCTCTGCGGGGGAGGGATGAGACGCTCAGCCCTTGATCGCAGCCAGAACCACCCGCGCCGCGCTGCGGCTCGGCGCCTCGTCGTCGGGGAGCCGCATCAGGCCGTCGATGCGCTTCAGGGCCGCCACCTGGCGGTCGCGCGCGGTGCCGCCGGTGACGAGGGGGGCGAGCGCCGCGGCGAGGCGGTCCTCGGTGCACTCGGCCTGAACGAATTCCGGCATGGCGTTCTCGGACAGGATCAGGTTCGGCAGCACGATGGTCGGCACCTGGATCAGGCGCCGGGCCACCGCCTCCTCGACCCGCGAGACCTTGTAGGCCACCACCATCGGCACCCCCGCCAGCGCGAGTTCCAGCGTCACCGTGCCGGAGGCGGCGAGCGCGGCCCGCGCTTGGCGGAAGGCGGCATACTTCGCGGTCTCGCCCGCGACGATGCGCACGGGCGCGTTCCAGGCGTTTGCCATGCGCTCGATCAGGGCGCGGTGCCGGGTGACCGCAGGCAGCACCGCTTCGATCGGGCCGACGTCCCGCGCCAGCCGCGCCAGCGTCCGGCCGAAGACCGGCATCAGCCGCTCGATCTCGGAGCGGCGAGAGCCCGGCAGCACCACCACGCGCCACGGCACGGCCTCCCGCAGGGCGGCGTCCGACGCGTCCGGCCGCAGCTCCGAGAACCGCTCGATCAGGGGGTGGCCGACATAGGTGCAGGGCGGCCCGTTCAGCCGTAGGTGCGCCGCCGGCTCGAACGGCAGCAGCGCCAGCACGTGATCGACGAACCCCCGCATCGAGGCCGCCCGCCACGGCCGCCACGCCCACACGCTCGGCGAGACGTAGTCGACGATCGGGATCTCCGGGGCGCGCTTGCGCACGCGCGAGGCGACCGCGTGGGTGAAGCCGGGGCTGTCGATGATGACGAGCACGTCCGGGCGGTTGGCGACCACGTCGTCCACGGTCTGGCGGATGCGGCGCAGCAGCGTGCGTAGGCGCGCCAGCACCGGCAGGTAGCCCATTACCGCCACGTCATCGAGGGGGAAGAGCGAGGTCAGCCCCCGCGCCGTCATCGCCTCCCCGCCGACGCCGCCGAAGGTTACCGGGCCGGGCGCGGCCTCGCGCAGCGACGCCATCAGCTTGGCGCCGAGCTGGTCGCCGGAATCCTCGCCCGCCACGAGCCAGATCTTCATGGGCCGACTCCGATGCCGATCAGGAAGAGGCCGAGCCGGTCGGCCTCGGCGATCGTTTCCGGGCGGTCGATCAACAGGGTGCGGCCGGCCTCCACCGCGAGGCCGACGCAGCCGGCGGCGGCCGCGTTGCGGACGGTCCGCGGGCCGATCGCCGGCAAGTCGATGCGCAAGTCCTGGCCGTCCTTGGCGCACTTCACCAGGACGGTCGCAGGCAGCGCCCGCATGCGGCCCCAGGGCAACAGATCCCAAGGCTTCCGTGCGAGCGCGCGGGCGCGGGCGAGCATGCGGTCGGTGCCCTCCGGCCCCTCGACCGCGAGCACCCGGTCGGCCGCCACCACCACCGCTTGGCCGACATCGAAAGACGAGAGCGCGGCCAGCACCGCCCGGCCGGTCGCGATGGAGGCCTCGCCCGCCGCGTCCGGCCGGTGGCCGCCGATGGTGCCGGCGGGGCTCAGCAGGTCGGGGGCGACCTCGTGGACGCCGCAGACGGTGTGGCCGTTCTCCTCCAGCAGCGCGAGGGCGCCGCGCAGCAGCCGGTCGTCGCCGCCGTCGGCGAGGTTTCGGAGTGCGACCCGGTTGCGGAAGGCGGCGGCCGCGTTGAGGATCGCGGCGGGGCTCGGC
>NZ_VRUX01000255.1:0-5765 GCF_008039885.1 Methylobacterium sp. WL103 | reverse complement strand
GAGCTGACCGCGCCGCGGCGAGCGCCGCGGTCAGCTCGTCGTCGTCGTAGACGAGGGCGTCGGGGAACAGCTCCGCGATCTCGTCGGCCGAGACCGCGCGGCCGGCCGATAAGCCGGGCCTGTCGCTGTTGTGGATATGGCTGAGCGCGAGCCAGCCGTCGTCGCCGGCGTTCTGGCGCAGGTTGTCGAGCAGCGTCGCCTTGTCGTCGAGGAAGTAGAACGCGTCGTTGCAGACGACGAGGTCCACCGGCGCGCCGGGGATCGGCCAATGCTCCGAGCCGGCGTCGAAGCAGACGAGCTGCGCACCGGGCCCGACCACCCAATGCCGGGCGACCCAGAGCTTTGCGAAGACCACGTCGGCCCCCGCCACCTTGCAGCCGCGCTGCTTCAGGGTCCGCAGGTAGTGACCGATGCCGCAGGCGAACTCGAAGACGCAGATCGGATCGTTCCAATGCGCTTCGAGCAGGGCGAGGCCGGCGAGATAGGTCGGGTCGCTCCAGCGATGCAGGAAGTAGTCGCCGACGCGGCCCCAGCCGAGCAGGCGGACGGCATCGCGCAACGTCGCCGTCGCGCGGCCGGCGATCAACTCGGCGAGCTCGGCCGGGTCGGCCGGCGGGCCTGTCCACCAGTCGTCCTGGTCGGCGAGCAGCAGCGCGAGCGCGGCGTCTGCCTCCTTGGCGTCGAGGTGGACGAGGGCGCGGGCGACAAGGTCGGCGCGGCCGATGCGAAGGTACGGGATGCCGTCGATCACCGGCCAGCGCTCGTTTGCCTCGGCATCGCGCAGGGAATGCGCGGTGTCGGGCTTCAAGGCGTTGCCGGTCGTCGGCGACCGCAGGTCGAAGGGGATCATCGCAACTCTGATGCCGCCTGCGCGGTCATGGCGGGGACGTCATGCGGGGGCCTCACGACGGGGCACTTCCGCACGACGTGAGACTTACGGGATGCGCATATCCGCGAGCACGCGGTCGTGGAAGCCTCTGACCGGGCCGGCGTGGACGAGCTCCATGTCGCCCAGCACCGTCTGCATGGTGAGGGAGGCCGCCTGCAGGTGCTGCGCGATCTGCAGGACGCGATCGACGCAGTCGGCGGCGTGGAAGGCGCGGCCTTCCGCCGTCGCGTCGTCCGGCAAGACGGCGCGGGCACGCGCTACCGTCTCGCGAAGCGAGCCGTCGAACTCGTCCAACGCCCACTGCGTCGTCCGCGCCATGATCGGCCCGAGATGGTCGCCGAGCAGCATCTCGCCGGTGAAGCCTGCGTCGGGCATCGCGGCGTTGTGGAAGTGATGCGCCATTGCCGCGAGGAACACGGTCGCCGGGTCCGCCCGGTAGAACGGGCTCAGCACGACGCCGTAAACCGCGACGACGAGGCAGTGCTCGGCGTGGTTCTCCGGCGGCTCGAGCAGGATCCGGGCGCGTCCAGGGCAGGTGACACCCGCCCGCGGCTGCTGCGCCAGGGCCGTGACGAAGCCCGGCACTGGGCCCGGCCGATGCGAGATGCGGCGCGAGAGCCTGCCCCGCAGCGTCTCGCGCAGGCCGGGATCTAGGTTCGGCGTGACGCTGTCGAACCCGTCCACCAGCACGCCGGACACCGCCTCGTCGGACAGGCCGGCGGAGGCGAGGAACGCGGCGTCGAGGTCGCACAGGCGGGTGGCGGCCAGCGCTGTGGCGGTGATGTCGAGGGCGACGTCTTCCGCCGAGGCACCCCCGGTCAGCGCACTCCAGCCCTGCGCGAACAAGCGCTCGGCGATGGAGCCGACGCGCCCGGCGGACCGGACGCGCTTGAGGTCGTTCATCTCGACGAACAGGTCGCGAAGCTCGGCCGGCGCGGCAGGCCCGGACGCGCCGTTCACCGGAACGCCGTCCGACATCAGCGGTCGCCGTCCAGCCAATCGAGCAGCATCTTGCCCTGCTTGCCGAAGTCATGCTCCGGGCCGTGCCCGTTCTTGACCATCGGCGCCTTGAAGAAGGTCGAGAGCTGCTCCTGCACGCCGCCATCGCCGCGCTTCTTGGCGAGGTCGAGGACGCGGGCGATCTCGATGACGAGCGGCGCCGCCAGGATCGAGTCCTTGCACAGGAAGTTGACCTTCACCTGCATGCGCTGGCCCATGAAGCCGGTGATGTCGATGTTGTCCCAGGCTTCCTTGTCGTCGCCGCGCGGGCGGTAATAGTGGATGTGGACCAGATGATCCTCGACTGGGTAGCCGAGGATGGAGTCGAGCACCGTGCCCTTGGTGTTGAGCTTCGATTGCAGCGAGGCCGGGTCGTTGAGGGCGAGGCCGTCGCGGTTGCCGAGGATGTTGGTCGAGAACCATCCGTCGACGTGGAGGGCGCGGGCCTTGAAGGCCGGCGCCAGCACCGTCTTCATCATGGTCTGGCCGGTCTTGCCGTCCTTGCCGGCCACCGGCACGTTCATCTCGGTGGCGAGCGAGAGCAGAGCCGGCACGTCGGCGGCGATGCTCGGGGTAAAGTTGGCGTAGGGCACGCCGCTCTTGATCGCCGCGTAGGCATAGAGCATCGCCGGCGAGATGTGCTCGTCGCTGGCGTCGAGGCCCTTCTCGAACGCCTCGGTCGAGTTCAGCACGGCGGCGGTGAGGTCGGGCCAGCGCTCGGTGGAGGCGAGGTTCACGACCACCACCTCGTCGAGGTTGCTCTCCTGCTTGAAGCGACGCAGGTCGGCGGCGATGATCGACACCGCCTCGCGGTGGTCGGCGGCGACGATGCGGTTGGCGCCATCGATGTTCTTGCAGAACTTCGCGCTTCCGACCGCCGGCCAGGGCTGGATGCCCTTGAGCACCTGGGCGCCGTTCTCGATGTCCTGCTTGGTGAGCACGCCGTGCCCCTGCGCGGCGGAGGCGAGGTCGTCGCCGTTGAGGTCCCATCCTGCGAAGACGAGATCCTTGTAGTCGGCCATCCCGGCCACCGAGACGCCGGCGAGAGGCAGCCCGTCGAGGCGGTTCGATCCGGACTTGATCATCTCGATGCCGGCGATGGCGGTGGTGGCGACTGCGCCACCCATGCCGACAAACGCAACGCCGACGCGACGACCGGTCTGCATGCTCATGGGGAGAAAATTCCTTAAACGCTTCGGACGCAGAGCTTCGAACGGGCCGAGGCGGACCGCCCTGCGTGGCCCTAGCTAACTGGCGCTCGGGGGCAACGTTCCAAGCCCGAATGCGACATCTTGATGCCAACCTACGGCTGAATGGCGCCCGAACGACTGGTTAAGAAACCGTGAAACGTCAGCGTTAACGGCTCCTTAAGCGCGCCACGGTTGGATCACCGAGCCGTCCCATTCTGGTCACGGCATCCGGCGATAGAGCCGCCGCTCGATCGAAGCCCGGCCCATGAACGCCGCGGCACGAAAAGGACCAGCAATGGGGGTTTTCCCGGAGCCGGCGCGTTGCGCCGACGACGTGAGCCGACTCGTGCCCAACGGGTCGAATTGTGAAGATGATACCGTGGCTTGGCTGCCGCGGTCCGCCTGCGGGACGCAGCGGAACGACGCTAAATTCCGCCGCCCTTCGCCGTTGCGCCGCCGCACCGCGGCCATGGGGCTGGCCGCCCTGCTCGCCGGCTTCGCCCTGCCGCAGACTGCCTTTGCCCCGGCTGCCTTGGCCCACGACCGGATCGACCAGAGCCCGCGTGCTGCGACCGAACTTGCGAGGGCCGAGCCCTCCGACAACCCTGCCGCGTGGAGCGGCGTTCCGGTCGTCGAGCAGGAGCCGGCCACCAGCGCGCTGATCGCCGGCGATCTCGCCGCCCTGCCCCGGCCCTCGCCCGAGACCGACGACACGATCCGGTTCGGCAAGGTCGGCGTGCCGCGCCGGATCGTCGACACGATCCTGAAGGCTGCTTCCGCCTCCGGCGTCGACCCAGTCTACCTGATGGCTTTGGCCGACAAGGAGTCGAGCTTCTCGACCGACGTGAAGGCGCAGACCTCGTCCGCCGAAGGCCTGTTCCAGTTCGTCACCGCCACCTGGCTCGAAATGATCCGCGACTTCGGCGCCCGCTACGGGCTGGACGCCGAGGCGGCCGCAGTGAAGGGGCGCGGCTCCGCGATCACCGTGGCCGCGCCGATGCGCGAGCGGGTGCTGTCGCTCCGCAAGGACCCCTATGTCGCCGCCTTGATGGCGGCCGAGCTGATCAAGCGCGACCGCGGGCGGATCGAGGCCCGCGTCGGCCGGGTGCTGACCACCTCGGAGCTGTACTTCGCGCATTTCCTCGGCACGTCGAGCGCCGGGCGCTTCCTCACCATGAACGTCGATCGCCCGGACGAGGTCGCCGAGCGCGAGTTCCGCAACGCGGCCCGGGCCAACCGGGCGCTGTTCACCCAGAAGGCCGACAAGGCCGCCGGCAAGGCCCGCCGCCATCTCACGGTGGCCGAGGTCTACGACCGGATCGACGGCATGATCGACCGGCGCCTGTCTCGCTACGAAGGTGTCACCGCCATCGCGCCCACGGTTGAGACGGCCGAGCCCGTGCAGGAGCAGCCGGCCCAGCGCGTCCAGGTCACCGAAGCGCTGCCGCCCGACGGCGAATGATCGATTAGGCGCCTAGCCGCCGCGCGTTCGCGAGCTGCGCCGGGGTGTTCTGCGCGCCCATCGCCTGCGCCATGTCGGCGGCCGACTGGCCGGCGGCGTCGCGCCGACCTGGGGCGGCGCCGTGGGCGAGCAGAAGCGCGACGATCGCGGTACGGTCGAACATCGCAGCGGTCATCAGGGCCGTGCGGCTGCCGTCGCCGGTGCCGTCCACGGCGGCGCCATGCAGCAGCAGCAGCGTGGCGATCGCGATGTCGCCCTTGAAGGCGGCGCCGGCGAGCGGCGTCTGGCCGCGGTCGTTGGCGAGTTCCGGGTCGCCGCCCGCCTCCAGGATGACGCGGGCGGTCTCGGCCTGGCCGTTATAGGCCGCCAGCATCAGCAGGCTGTCGCCCTTGTCGTTGCGGATGTTGGCCGGAAGGCCCTGCCCGAACAGCTCCGCCAACTCCGCGGCATGACCCATCCGCGCGTACTGGAACAGGCGGCCGGCGAACGCGACGGTCTCGTCGTCGAGGGCGGGCGGGGGTGCGTCAGCGGACATGCAACGATCTTCGAGCCTGGGTGGCGACACCGCCGATCTGGCGCCGACCCCCCGGCCTGTCCAGTGCGATCCGGGCCGGTCTCAGGCCGCGGCGGAGACCTTCGGGTTGGTCAGGCCGCCGAAGCGGCGGTCGCGGCGGGTGAACTCGGCCATCGCGGCGGCGAGGTCGTCCTCGCCGAAATCGGGCCACATCCGCTCGGTGAAGTGGAGCTCGGCGTAGGCCGCCTCCCAGAGCATGAAATCGGACAGACGCTTCTCGCCGCCGGTGCGGATCAGCAGGTCGACGTCGACCGGCGAGCCGTGCATCGCGCCGGCGACCTCGGCCCCGAACGCCGCGCGCGACGTCGGCTCTCCGGCGAGCCGCGCGGCGGCGGCGAGGATCGCGTCGCGGGCGGAATAGTCGACGGCGATGCGCAGGTGGAGCTTGCGGCCCTCGGCGGTCGCGGCCTCGGCCCGCTCGATCGCCTCGGGCAGGCCGGCCGGCAGCCGGTCGCGGCGGCCGACGACGCTGAGGCGGGTGCCCGTGCGGGCGAGCCGCGCCGTCTCGTTGCGCAGGTAGACGCGCAGGAGCCGCATCAAGCCGCCGACCTCGTCGGCCGGGCGCTGCCAGTTATCGCTGGAGAAGGCGTAGAGGGTCAGCGTGCCGATCCCGAGCCCTGGGCAGGCCTCGGCCGTGCGCCGGATCGCCTC
>NZ_VRUX01000254.1:0-5786 GCF_008039885.1 Methylobacterium sp. WL103 | reverse complement strand
GCCAGGGCCTCCGCCTCGGCGGCCTCTCCCTCGGCGAGGATGCGCGCGGCGCCGTCCTTGGCCGCCCGTCCCGCCTCCGTCAGCGCGAGCTTGCGCGAGGTGCGATGGAACAGGCGGGCGCCGATGCGGGCCTCCAGCCGGCTCACCGCCTTCGACACCGTCGCGTTCGACAAGCCGAGTTCGGAGGCGGCGCGGCCGAAGGAGCCGGCCTCCACGACCTTGGCGAAGATCGCCCAGGCCTCGAAATCGGGCAAGCGCATGCGGCAGGTTCCGGAAACGATGGGTTTCCATCGTTTCGCTTTCCGACCTGGCTGGCAAGCCGCATAACGCCAGGGTCGAAGGCGCCGGTCTTCGAACGATCGCGCGAAGGAGGGATCCATCATGAGCTGGCACGGTGCGGAAGACCCGATCCCCGGGGATCGTTTCACCTGCGACGCGATCAAGACGCTGATCGTCCCGCGCTCGCGCGACCTCGGTTCGTTCGCGGTGCGGCGGGCCTTGCCGTCGGCGGAGTGCCGGATGGTCGGCCCCTTCGTGTTCTTCGACCAGATGGGCCCGTCCGAATTCCTGCTCGGCAAGGGCATGGACGTGCGACCGCACCCGCATATCGGCCTGTCGACCGTCACCTATCTCTTCGACGGCGAGATCATGCACCGGGACAGCCTCGGCACCGAACTGCCGATCCGCCCTGGCGAGCTCAACTGGATGACGGCCGGCCGCGGGATCACCCATTCCGAGCGGACGGGGGCCGACCTGCGGCAATCCGGCTCGAACCTGTTCGGCATCCAGGCCTGGGTCGCCCTGAGCGCCAAGGACGAGGAATGCGCCCCCGCCTTCGAGCATTACGACGCCGCGGCCCTGCCGACGCTGACCGGCGAGGGCAAGACGGTCCGCGTCATCGCCGGCGAGGCGTTCGGGGCCGCGTCGCCGGTGCGGACCTCGAGCCCGATGGTCTACGCCGACGCGGCGCTGGAGGCCGGGGCGACGCTGCCGCTGGACCCGACCTACGACGAGCGGGCGATCTACACGGTGTCGGGCGTGATCGAGATCGCCGGCGACACCTTCGGTCCGGGCCAGCTCCTGGTCTTCCGACCCGGCGACCGGATCAGCGTCCGCGCGACGGAAGCCGCCCGCTTCATGGTGCTCGGCGGCGAGCCGATGGATGGGCCGCGCCATCTCTGGTGGAACTTCGTGTCCTCGCGGCCCGAGCGGATCGAGCAGGCCAAGGAAGACTGGCGCCGCGCGCGCTTCGACACCGTGCCTGGCGATTCCGAGTTCATCCCTCTGCCCGATTCCCCGCCGCCGGTGCGCTATCCTTGACGACCCGCCAAGGGCGACCGGCCGTTCGGGATCGGGGCCGGGGTGAGCGAGGGGCGTTGCGCGGGTCGCGTCCGTCGCCCGGCAACATTCCGGGTGCTGGTCGCCGGGCGACGCATGCAGGCTGATGCTCGAATGGGGCGCCCGGCGCGAGCCGGACGCCTCGTTTCATGCCGGCGCCACCCTACCAGCGGTGGTGCCAGCCGACGTGGCGGTAGCCGCCGTGCCAGCCCCAGGGACGGTGCCAGCCGACGTGGCGGTAGCCACCCCAGCGGTGCCACCGCGGGCCATACCAGCCGACGCGGCGGTAGCCGTAGACGACCGGGCGCACGACGATGGGCCGGTAGACGACGTTGGGACGGCAATACCCGTAATAACCGCGATGGCCTCCGGGTCCGCACCCGTCGCGCGCCTCGGCGGCGCCGGCTGTTGCTGCAATCGTACCGAGGGCAAGGACGGCTGCGCCAGCAAGTTTCAGTCGCATTGGCATCTCCTCTGCTGCGATGGCCTAAGAACAGCGATCCCTGCGGGGCGGTTTCCTTGGTTTTGCGCCGAATTTGTCGAAAAGTGTAACAGGACCGCGCCCGCATCTTCGGCCGCCGGGGCCTCACCTTGCCGGATGCTTTGCGACGACGCTCCCGAGGCTTTGGCCTTCTGCGTCGGGCCGCTTGGCTCGCCGGCCCGAGCGGCCGCCTGCCGGGGAACGGACGCGGCGGCAGCTCAGGCCCACTGCCGCTGCCGTCCTCGATGGATCGCCAGGCAGATCCTAGGCAGCCTCTTTCGCGAGCGCTGGCAGATCCGCCCCGGCCTCGATCTCGGCCGCCGAGGGCAGACGCCCGAGGCCGAGCAGGTGCAGGAACGCGGTGAAGGCGCCGTTGCGACCGATGCTGCAGGCGGCGGTCACCCGGTCGCCGGTGACGTAATAGGCGATGAAATCGAGGGCGGCGGCGTCGCCCTGCAGGACGATCCGGTCGAACCCTTTGGCGTAGCCGCCGTAATCGAGTCGCTTGTCGCCCTGGTTGCTCCAGAAGAACGGAGCGCACGCAAATGCGCCGCCCCGGCCGAGGATGGCGTGCGCCACGTGCGTGCCGTGCTGCTGCGCCAGGCGCCAATGCTCGATCCGCGCGGTCTCGCCGCTCGCCATCTCCGGGAAGGCGGCGATGTCGCCCGCGATCCAGACGCCGTCCGCGAGCTTGAGGTCGCCGCCGACCTTGAGCCCGCCGCCCTCTTCGGCCTCGATGCCGACGACCATGTCGGTTTCCGGCTTGGCGCCGGCGCCGACGAGGACGATGTCGGCCGGAAGGCGCCGTCCGTCCTCCGTCTCGACCGCTTCGACGCGGCCGCTGCCGGCGATCCTGGCGACGGAGCCGGTCTCGAAGGTGACGCCGTTGCCGGCATGGTACCGCTTCAGCGCCGCGCCCACCGCCTCGCCGAAGCGCTCGGCGAAGGGAACCGCCTCGCGGGCTAGAACCGTGACGGACAACCCGCGCTTGGTAAGGAACGCGGCGGCCTCCATGCCGATGAAGCCGGCGCCGACCACGACGACCGTCTTGGCCGCGCCCGCCGCCTCGCTGACGCGCACCGCGTCGTCCAGGCTGCGCAGGGTGAAGACCCCGTCGAGGTCGTGGCCGGGGAAGTCCGGCATCACCGCCCGGCTTCCGGTGGCGACGACGATCGCGTCGGCCGTGAGCGTCCGGCCGTCCTTGAGCGTCACGTCGCGCCGGGCGGGATCGACCCGGACGACCTCTTCGGTGACGCGCTCGACCTGATTGCTCTGCGCGAAGTCGGGCTCGATCAGCACCTTGTCCGGCGGGGTCGGCTTGGCCAGGAACTGCTTGGAAAGCTTGGTCCGGTCGTAGGGCGGGTGCGCCTCGCGGCCGACCAGGGTGATGCGCCCCGCATAGCCTTCGCGGCGCAGGGTCTTCACGCAGGCGATGGCTGCGGCGCCCGAGCCGACGACGAGCACGCTCTCCACGGTCGCGGCCACGCTCTTGCGCGGCGCCGGCTCCCGCGTGAGGGTGGCGACGGCCTCGCAACCTTCGATGCGGACGGGGTAGCGCGTCAGGGAATCGAGGGCGGGCGGCTCTTCGAGGGTGCCGTCGGCCAGCGCGAAGGCGGCCTTGTGCCAGGGGCAGTAGAGGCGCCCGCCGCAGATCTCGCCCTTGGCCAGCGGCGCACCGAGGTGGGGGCACTTGGCCTGGAACGCCCGCACGCCGGACGCGTCGCGCACGAACAGCACCTTCTCGTCCCCGGCCGCCCCCTCCATCATGCCCCCCATCGGGATCGCATCGAGGGCAAGGCGGATCTCGGTTCCGGGCATGTCTGGCGTCGCTCCTGGCGAGCGCCATCGCGCCCGGGCTATTCAAGTCGCCGAACCCGTTCCGGTTGCCTCTTGCCAGGTGGGGAGCATGGCGGACTTCCGGACCCATTCGAACACCGGCCTTCGTCGCCGGTTCGTGCCGCATCCGCACCGTCGTCGGGCTGCGATGTTCGCGCCCGGCGGCGATCTCCTTCGGGCCGGCCTCGACCATCACGGCGACACGACGCTCGGCGACGCGGGATGACCGCGCCGGCAAAAACCCCGTTCAGAACACCGCGCAGGGCTTCCCGCCGGGGAGCACGACCTCCTCGCGGCCGAGATAGGCCTTTCCGGTCCGCACCGGCCAGGTCTTGCGCACCACGAAGGTCCAGTTCTTGAGGACGGGGAAGACGCTGAACACGGCGGTGTAGGGCAGGCGCATCTCCGCCATCACCAGCCGGTCCCCGGGGCTCGCGGTGCCGGGCGGGGCTGGTCCGATCGTCGAGCCCGCCGACCGGGGCGGGTCGTTGCGCGCGACGCTGGAGCAGACCTTCGCCACGGGGGTCAGCCCGTCGAGGTAGACGCCCCCCGCGGTGAGCACGATCCCGGCGCGGGCGAGGTCGTAGGGGCTCGTGACCGCCTGGGCGGCGGCGTAGACCTCGGCGACGTCGGTCACGTCGTCCCGCGAGATCAGGTCGGCCATGGTCGTCGCCGCGAGGGAGGCCCGGCGGGCGGTGGTGAACGCCCGCGGCAGCTCGATCGAAGCCATGAACATCAGGAGCAGGATCGGGGCGACGAGGGCGAACTCGACGCCGCTGACGCCGCCGCGCGCGCGCAGGAACCGACGCAGACCGCCCCGGCAGGCCGTCATTGGCACGGCTTGGCGTCGTAGGCCTCCGCCCGGAAGATCACGGTCGAGACCAGGAGCTGGCGGTTGTCGGAGAGGCGGCGGCCGGTGAAGTCGAGGAACGAGAACAGCCGCAGGATCGGGACGGCCGCGCGGATCGCGATCACGTCGTCCCCGGCCGGGCACTGGAACTGGGTCCCGAAGCTCTGGGCCACGGTCTTGGTCTGTGTGTCGTAGGGCTCGGCCACCTGCGAGCCCTTGAAGCTCGCGGCGCGCGTCACGTCGAGGCGGACCTCGCGGCAGGCG
Source organism: Methylobacterium sp. WL103 (assembly GCF_008039885.1). Classification (NCBI taxonomy): domain Bacteria; kingdom Pseudomonadati; phylum Pseudomonadota; class Alphaproteobacteria; order Hyphomicrobiales; family Methylobacteriaceae; genus Methylobacterium; species Methylobacterium sp. WL103. Next base: position 1,017 of record NZ_VRUX01000254.1, on the reverse strand, counting down.
AAGAACAGGCTGGAATTGCCGCACATCAGCTGGCGCAGGCGCTGGCTCGGATCGGACCCGTCGGCGCGGTCCTGGAACTCGCCGGTGCGAAGCAGGCGCGACGCCCGGTCGACCGAGACGTCGAGGGTCTGCTGCGCGAGCACGACCACGCCGGATTCGGCGACGACGCCGAGGAGGGCGAAGAACGGCAGCGCCAGCATCGCGAACTCGACGCCGGCGACGCCGCGCCGGTCGGCCAGCAACCGCGGGTGGCGTCCGCCCTTGCCGGATGCCGAACGAAGGCGCGCCGGCAGACCCGTCGCCCAGGCGACGATCGCGCCGGGGAGTCCGTTTCGGTCGTCCGGCAGCTCGCGGCGTATCTGGATCGTCCGGCGCATCGATAGCCTGAAGGGGCACGGACCGCCGATCGTCGGCACGGCCCAACCCTGGGTGGACGGCAGTCTAGAGGCCGAGTGCTTTAAAATTTCTGTGATCGACCGGAAGAATCGACATCCGCCCGGTGCGCATCCGAGTAACGCCGGTTGTACAACTCTGGGTTTTAGATACCACGCCGCCCTGGAGCGTCCGACGCCGGATTGCGCCAACGTCTCGCGCAAAAACTCTACCTAAGCGTGTAATTTTATAAGCCCGTCACCGCGTACGGCAACGCGATGCTGGTCTACGCCTCTCGAAACAACCGCTCGTTGTTTCCTGATCGCAGCATCCTTCGCGGTTCGGCGCGTCCTGTGCGGCATTCGGCCGGACGATCAGGGCCATTCATTAATCCGGCCTCTGTAGACCCGAGGTTCATGATGGGCCGAGGAGGCGGTCGGGATGGAAAGCGGGCGTCGAGCGGGGCAAGCGTCGAGCCACGGGTTCGGGTTCGTGGCATCCCGCATCCGGTCGTTCGGAGCCGACCGAAGCGGCGCCGTCGCCCTCATCTTCGGCCTGGTCGCGACGGTGCTGCTCGGCCTCGTCGGCGGCGGCGTCGACTATGCGCGCCTGGCCGCCCGGCGATCCCAGCTGCAGGCGGCCGCC
>NZ_VRUX01000253.1:0-5823 GCF_008039885.1 Methylobacterium sp. WL103 | reverse complement strand
GGCGTGGCCCTGGCGGCCGGACGAGCGGTTGGCGATGAACCGCACCGGGTCGATCGGCTCGTGCGTCGGCCCCGACGTGACGAGCACCCGACGCCCGGCAAGCTGCATCGGTGCCGGGGCCTTGGCGCGCCCGGCGAGGAAGCCGAAGCCCTCCGCCTCGCGCGGCGCCTCGGCCAGCATCGCGGCCACCGCGTCGGCGATCTCCACCGGCTCGGCCATGCGGCCCGGCCCGGTCTCGGGCTCGGCCATCTTGCCGGCGTTGGGGCCGACGACCCGGACGCCGTCGGCGATCAGGGTCGCGAGGTTGCGCCGGGTCGCCGGGTGGGCCCACATCGCCACGTTCATCGCCGGCGCGACCAGGATCGGCAGGGTGGTGGCGAGCAGCACGGTGGAGGCGAGGTCGGGGGCGTGGCCGGTTGCCATCCGCGCCATCAGGTTGGCGGTGGCCGGCGCCACCACCACCGCGTCGGCGTCCCGCGCCAGCTTGATGTGGCCGATCTCGGCCTCGTCGGCCCGGTCGAACAGGTCGGTATGGGCCGGCTGGCCGGCGAGCGCCGCGGCCGCGAGCGGCGTGACGAATTCCTGCGCGCCCTTCGTCAGGAGCGGGCGGACGGTGGCGCCGCGCTCGCGCAGTCGGCGGATCAGGTCGAGGGCCTTGTAGGCCGCGATCCCCCCGCCGACGACGAGGAGAATGCGACGGTTCGCAAGCGGCGACGCGGGGGCTTCACTCATGGCTGCAGGAGTGCCGGTGCGGGACGGGCCGCGTCAATGCCGGACGCCACCCGTGCCCGCGCCGCGGCGGAAGCGCGCTCAACGAGGGCGGACCAGGCCAAGCGCTCGCGGGCCGGGTCGAACGCGTCGGCGCGCGCCGCCCCGTGCGCGCGCAAGCCTTCGAGGAAGTCGGGCTCCCGCTCCGCCCGCAGCATCAGGCCGGCAAGCGCGCCGTGGTCGCCGGGCGGGAAGTAGCCCGGATGGTCGCCCCCGAGCAGGCCGACATTGCCGGGGATCGCAGAGGCGAGGATCGGCAGGCCGGCGACGACCGCCTCCGAGACCACGTTGGCGCCGCCCTCGCTGAGCGAGCTCAGCACCATCAGCCGCCCGCGCCGCAGGAACCGCCTGACGCGCGCACCGGAGACCTCGCCGCGCCAGTCGTAGCGCGGGTTGGCCTGCATCTCGTCCCGGGCGCGCGCCGCCCAGGCGGGGTCGGGGGCGCCGCCGAGCTGGACGACGCGGATGCGGGAGGAAGCGGGCAGGACGCGGGCGGCGATCGCGGCGCGCAGCGGGTCCTTCTCGTCGCGCAGGTGCCCGACGACCAGGATTTCGAAGGCGCGCTTCAGCGCCGGCAGGCGGTCCCCGCCCGCCGGCACGGATTGCACGATCACCGCGAGCTTTTCGCGGTGGCGCGCCGGGATCGACTCGCCGACGAGTTCGTGCAGGCCGACGAGCGCGTCGGCGAGGTCGAGCGAGCGCTGGGTCGTGGCCGGGTCGGCGGCGAGATCGTGGTTGATGTCGGTGCCGGTCAGCGCGACGACGAGGGGGCGCTCCGGGTACGCGCGACGGAACCGTTGGATCGCCGGGGCGCTCTTCCAGGCGTGGAGGGCGATCATCAGGTCGCAGGGCTCGCCGTCATACGCGGTCGCCACCACGACGCGGTGGCCGGCCCCCCGGAGGAAGCCGGCCCAACGCAGGGCCGTCGTGCGGTTGCCGGTCCGCGAGTGGCGGGGTGCGGGCGTGATCAGGATGACGTTCATGGGTCGATCGCTTATCGGACGCACGCCATGACCGACGCCACACAACTCATCGCGATTCTGCAGGACAGCCGCGCCCGGACCCTCGAGCTGGTGGCCGGTCTCGTGCCCGACCAGCTGATCGGGCCGCGCCTCGACATCGTCAACCCGCTGCTCTGGGAGATCGGCCACCTCGCCTGGTTCCACGAGCACTTCATCCTGCGCGCCCTCGACGGCGCCGCGCCGGCGATCGCGGACGCCGACGCGGTCTACAACTCTGCGGTGCTGGCGCACGACGACCGCTGGGTGCGCGCGCTGCCGTCGCTCGCGGACACGCTCGGCTACATGGGCCGCGTCCACGATGCGCTGGTCCGCCGGCTCGACGGCACGCCGACGCGCGAGGAGGCCTACCGCTACCGGCTGACCACCTACCACGAGGACATGCACGGGGAGGCCTTCACCTATTCGCGCCAGACGCTGGGCTATCCGGCGCCGTCCTTCGCCGCCTCGGCCGGCCTCGCCCCCGTCGCAGAAGGGCCGTGGCCGGGCGACGCGGCGATCCCGGGCGGGACCTTCCGGCTCGGCGCCGAGCCGGACGCGGACTTCGTCTTCGACAACGAGAAGTGGGCGCACTCGATCGCGGTCGCACCGTTCAAGATCGCGCGGGCGCCGGTGACCAACGCCGAATTCGCCGCCTTCGTCGAGGCCGGTGGCTATCGCGAGCCGTCGTTCTGGGACGCGGAGGGATGGCGCTGGCGCTGCCGGACCGGAGCCGAGCATCCCGCGCATTGGCAGCGGGACGGAGCGAGCTGGCGCGTTAGCCGGTTCGATGGTGTCGCCGACCTCGCCCCACACCAGCCGGTGGTCCACGTCAGCTGGTACGAGGCCGCAGCCTACTGCGCCTTCGCCGGGCGGCGCCTGCCGACGGAGGCCGAATGGGAGGTCGCAGCCTCGACGGCGCCGGCGCCGGACGGCGCGATCGGCGTCACGAAGTCGCGCTATCCCTGGGGCGAGACTGCACCGGACGCCCGCCTAGCCAACCTCGACGGTGGCCGCCTCGGCTGCGTCGACATCGCCGCCCACGCGGACGGCGACAGCGCCTGGGGCTGCCGGCAGATGCTCGGCAACGTCTGGGAATGGACCGCGAGCGACTTCCTGCCCTATCCGGGTTTCTCGCCCGACGTGTACCGCGAGTATTCCGAGCCGGCCTTCGGCACGCGCAAGGTGCTGCGCGGCGGCGCCTGGATCACCCGCGGCCGCATGGTCGACAACGCCTACCGCAACTTCTTCACGCCGGACCGGCGCGACATCTACGCGGGCTTCCGCACCGCGGCTCGGTGAGCGCCCGCCCTGGAGGCGGGGAAGGCGGTACAGCGACTATGCTTGAGCGGCTGCAATCGAAAGATGATTCGATCGATACGTAATCGCTCCAACGAGCGACGTTGTGCGGCAACGATAATGTCAGTGCCTTTTGGGAGGATCTTGCACGAAAGGTATCTTTAATCGGCCTGCCGGAAAATGATATCAAATATAGACTTACGGTTGTACCTTGCATATCTACTTTCATCTTGAGATCGAAATTCTTCCGAGGATGACCGAGCATCGAAGCCTTCCGGCATGGGGCATGCCTGGCGCGATGTCGGATCCGTCGGCATGTTGACCGTCATCGGTTGCTTCACGGACCAGCACGATCTCCGCCTCGTCGGCCTGGCAGCCGCGATCTGCGCGATCGCGGCGCTGACTGCGATCCGCCTGCTCCGCCACGCCGGCAGCGCCGGCCGCACCCGTCTGACCTGGCTCGTCGTCGCGGCGATCTCCAGCGGCACGGGTATCTTCGCGACCCATTTCATCGCGATGCTGGCCTTCCAGCCGAGCATCCCGAGCGCCTACGACCACGGCCTGACCCTCCTCTCGCTCGTCATCGCGATCTGCCTCACCGGCCTCGGGCTGCGCGTCGCCCTGCTCGGGACACAAGGGGCATCCTGGCTCGGGGGGCTCGTCGTCGGGCTCGGCATCACCGCGATGCACTACACCGGCATGGCGGCCCTCGAGGTGACGGGGCACCTGCGCTGGAACCCGGCCGTCGTCGCCGCCTCGATCGTGGTCGGCGAGCTTTTTTCCGCCGTCGCGCTCTCGACCGCGATCCGGTCCCGATCGCTCACCTCCCTGCTGGCCAGCGCGGCAATCCTGACGCTGGCGATCGGCGCGCACCACACGATCGGGATGGCTGCGGTGACGATCACGGAAAATCCGCTGGCCACCCTGTCGCCGCATGCGATGTCGCCGACGTGGCTCGCCGGCGCGGTGGCGCTTGCCAGCCTCGCCATTTTCGTCCTCACCGCGACGGCTCACGCGCTCAGCCTGCGCGAGCAGCGCCGCGTGCATGGCGAGACCGAGCGCATGCGCGGCCTCGCCAACGCGGCGGTGGAGGGGCTCATCGTCGTGGACGGCCACCGCGTCGTCACGGCCAACGTCAGCTTCGGCCGCCTCGTCGGCCTCGCCGACGCGGCGGTGGCGGGCCTGCCGGTGAGCACCTTCCTCACCGAGGCCAACGCCTGGCAGCGGCTCGCCTGCGCCATGGGGCAGCCGGTCGAGCTCGGCCTGCGCCACGCCGCCGGCGAGATCATCGCGGTCGAGGCGATCCTCCGGCGGATCGACTTCGCGGGCAAGTCGCACCAGGCGCTGGCGGTCCGCGATATCCGCGAGCGTAAGCAGGCCGAGCGGAACATCCAGTACCTCGCCCACCACGACGCGCTGACGGGCCTGCTCAACCGCACCGCCTTCAACGCGGTGCTCGACCGGGCGGTGGCCTCGGCCGTCGAGACCGGCGCCTCGATCGCAGTGCTGTGCCTCGACCTCGACCGCTTCAAGGCCGTCAACGAGCTGTTCGGCCACGCGGCCGGCGACGCGATGCTCGCCCGGGTCGCCCGCTGCGTGACGGGCCTGCTCGGCCCAGACCAGTGCATGGCGCGCCTCGGCGGGGACGAGTTCGCGATCCTCATGGACGGCCAGGCCGGGCCTGACGCGGCCGAGGATCTGGCGAAGACCATCATCGCCGCACTTGCGGCGCAGGCTTCGGACCGGACCGCCGACGCCATGGTCGGGGTCAGCATCGGCATCGCCCTGTGTCCGCAGGACGCCATGGAACGCCAGGACCTGATGGTCCACGCCGACACGGCGCTCTACCGCGCCAAGGCCGACGGCCGGGGCACCTACGGCGTCTTCGAGCCGGAGATGGGCATCGCCGTGCGCGAGCGGCACGGCGTGGAGCGCGACCTCGAATGCGCGCTCGCTCGCGACGAGTTCCACCTCGTCTACCAGAAGCAGGTCGCCGCCGATGGCGGGGCGCTGCTCGGCTTCGAGGCCCTTCTGCGCTGGACCCACCCGGAGCGCGGCCGGGTGCCCCCCGACCTGTTCATTCCGGTGGCCGAGGAGCGCGGGACGATCTCGGCGATCGGGATGTGGGTGCTTCGCACCGCGTGCCGCGAGGCGGCGGGCTGGGAGGCGCCCCTGCGGGTGGCGGTGAACGTCTCCGCGGTCCAGGTGCACGACCCGGCCTTCGCCGCGCAGGTGCTCGCGGTGCTGCTCGAGACCGGACTGCCGGCCGCGCGGCTCGAACTGGAGATCACCGAGACCGCGCTCATCCGCAACTTCGATCGCGCGGTGGCGACGCTGCGGCAGCTCAAGACGCTGGGCGTCGGGATCGCGATGGACGATTTCGGGACGGGCTACTCGTCGCTGGCGAACCTCAGGGCGTTCCCGTTCGACCGGATCAAAATCGACCAGTCGTTCGTGCGCAACGTCGACACGAACGCCCAGACCGCGGCGATCGTGCGCGCCGTCCTCGGCCTCGGCTCCGGCCTGGGCCTGCCGGTGGTGGCGGAGGGCGTCGAGACGGCCGAGGAGCTGGCGTTCCTCAAGGCCGCCGGCTGCGCCGAGGTGCAGGGCTACCTGTTCGGCCGCCCCGCCCCCCTGAACCCGCGCGAGACCGGCATCGTCCCCAAGGCAGACCCACGCCCGGATCAGGCGGCCGGGCCCGGCTGGGCCGCGGCCTGACGGATCGTCCGGCGGGACGCGCTATCGCAAGGCCGCGACC
>NZ_VRUX01000252.1:0-5845 GCF_008039885.1 Methylobacterium sp. WL103 | reverse complement strand
GCCGTCCAGGCCGAGTTGGCGAGCAGGATCGGCCCGTCAGTCCGGGCGAGCACCGCCCGGCACCGTGGTCGCGCCCCTGGCGCTGGCGTTTCCGACCAACGTCTTCCGCCCAGGCGACAGGACGGCTATGCGCCGCGCCCTCGGCCTGCCCGCCGACGACCTGCTGATCCTGGTCTCGGCGGTGGTCCTCGACGGGCCGGACAAGAACGTCGGCGACCTCGCCGAGGCCCTGCGTCGCGTCGCCGGCCCCGGCATCGGCTTCGTCGCGATCGGGCGCCTCGACAACCCGGCCCGCCTCGCCCTGCCGAACCTGTTCGCGCCCGGGCTCGTCGCCGACGAGGCGCAACTCGCCGCCTGGTACGGCGCCTGCGACCTCCACGTCACCGCGAGCCGGCTCGAGACCCTGGGCCAGACGCCGATCGAAGCGGGCCTGTGCGGCACGCCGACGCTCGCCTACCGCACCGCCGGCCTGACCACGTCGGTGATCGACGGCGTGTCCGGACGGCTGGTTCCAGTGGAGCCCGGCGCGCTCGGCGACGCCCTGGTCGAGCTGGTCGCCGACCGCGCAGGCCTCGCCCGCCTCGGTGCCTTCGCGCGAATCGCCCTGGAGAGTCGGTTCAGCCCCGCGGCCTGCGCGATGTCGCTCGACCGGGTCTTTCGCGAGCGGGGGATGGTGCCGAGCCACGGCCACCGCCTGCGGTTCGCACCGGAGATGCTCGGCCAGTTTCCCTTCGCCGCGATGCCGGCGGTCGCCGCCACCGGCCTCGTCGCGGCGCAATCCGGCCCATTCGTCCGCGGCCTGCGCCGCGCCAAGCAGCGCCTGCTCGGCCGCAGGTTGCCGCCCTGGGCGCGGCGCGGCCTGTACTGGGCCGCCCGCCTTCGATCCCTGCGCGGAGGCCGTCGATGAACGGCCCGATCTACCTCGACCAGACCCATGTCCGCGGCCACGTCACCGGCATCGAGCGGGTCGCGCTCGACCAGTTCACGCCGGCGATGCTCGGCCGCGAGGTCAGGCCGCTTCGCAGCCGCGGCCTCCCCGGGATGATCCTCGCGCAGCAGGTCGGCCTGCCGCTGCGGGCGGCGCGCGAGCCCGACGCGCAGTTCCTGATGGCAGGCTTTCCTCCCGGCCCGCTGATGGCGCCGTTCTCGAAGCGCTGCATCCTCTGCGTCTACGACACCTTCCTCCTCGACCGGCCGCAGGACCTGGCCTGGAAGAGCCGGCTCTACATGGCCCCGGCCTTCCGCTTCGCGATGCGCTGGGGCCGGCGCTTCCTCGTGATCTCGCGCCAGACCGGCGCGGACCTGCGTCGCCACTGCGCAGACGACGCGCTGGTCGCGCTGCTGCGGCCCGGCGTGCGCGACGTGTTCGGCCTCGCCGGCCTGCCCGGCCCAGCCACCTTCCGCCCCGGCGCGCCCCTGCGCCTGCTGGCGATCGGCACGATCGAGCCACGCAAGGACTACCCGGCCGCGATCGCGCTCACGGCCGCCCTGAACCGGGCGGGCGTGCCCGCCGAGCTGCACGTCGTCGGCCGCCTCGGCTGGGGCCGCCACGCCTTCCTCGACGACCCGCCGCCGTTCCTGACCTGGCACGGCTATGTCGGCGACGAAGCCCTGCGGGCGCTCGCCGGAAGCGCCCACCTCCTGCTCTCGACCTCGAAGGCGGAAGGGCTCGGCCTGCCGTTGCTGGAAATCCAGCACGGCGGCCTGCCGGTGGTCGCGCCCGACGACGCGGTGTTCCGCGAGGTGCTCGGCGAATCCGGGCTGTTCATCCACCCGTCCGACCCGGAGGGCTCCGCAGCCACGCTGATCGAGGCCATGCGCTCCGGCCGGCTCGGCCAGGCCGCGACGGATGCGCGCGCGAACGTCGCGCGCTGGAATCGCCTCGCATCGCGCGATGTGGACGCCTTCCGCGCCTACCTCGTGGAGGGCGCCTCCGCCTACGGACCCGACAGCCTCGTTCCGCCGGCGGCGGTCAGTTCCGAGGCTTGATCGCCGAGACGTGAGCCGGACTACGTATTGAAGGTCGAACCGTCGTATCGTTAAGCATGGAACCGTATCGGCAGCTTCCGAAGCCCGGTTCGGACTTGTCTATAAGGCGACGGGAGAGGTTTTGCTTGGCCGTATGAGGTCGGCGCGCGGTCCGCGAATTGCTGAGATGCTGTCGAACAGTGCGGGCGCCCGCCGCTCCCTGTTCAAGGCGGGACAGGACCGCTCCGATACGGGATCGACCCGACGCCATGCCGGGTACGTGAGGGACAGAGACCGATGTTCGATTTCTCGACCCCCGTGCGCGGCGAGCCGGTGGACGTGACCTTGCCGCCGGGCTTCTCCGATCGGACCGACGCGGGCACGATCCTGCGCCGCCTGTGGCGGGGCGCGAGCTTCATCGTCCTCGGCGGCCTGTTCATGGTCGCCGCCGCCGTCGCGTTCCTCGGACTGCTCACCCCGGTCTACACCTCCAGCATCCAGATCCTGGTCGACCCTTCCGACCTTCGCGTCGTCGACAACGACGTCAGCGCGCGCACGCCCCAGGCCGACAGCGGCGTGTCGCTCGCCGAGAGCCAGACCAAGGTGATCCAGTCGGACAACGTCCTGCGGCGCACGGTCGAGAAGCTCGACCTCGCGCACGACGACGAGTTCGCCAAGCCCGATTCCGACAACCCGACGATCGTCTGGCTGCGGACCGCTCTCGGCATGCTGCCGCCCCCCGGCAGCCGCGACCCGGTCAACGTCGCGATCGACACCCTGCAGACCAAGACGACCGTGCGCCGGGCCGAGCGCACCTTCGTGATCGACGTGCTGGTCCAGTCGCGCGATCCCGCGAAGGCGGCCAGGATCGCCAACGCCATCGGCGACGCCTACTTCGCTGAGGAGGCCGGCGCCCGCACCGAGGCCGCGCGCCGCGCCTCCGACGCCCTGAACGGCCGCCTGTCGAGCCTGCGCCGCGACGTCGAGCTCGCCGAAGGCAAGGTGCAGAAGTTTCGCGAGGACAACAACCTCGTCGCCTCCAGCGGGCGCCTGCTCACCGACCAGCAGCTCGGCGACCTCAACCAGCAGCTCGTCACCGCCCAGATCAAGACCGCCGAAGCGCGCTCGCGCTTGGAGCAGGCCCGCAAGATGAAAGCGGGCGACGCCAGCACCGCGCTGCCGGAGATGCTGCAATCCCTCGAGATGCAGGCGCTGCGCCAGCAATACGCCACGCTGTCGCGCAACACCGCCGAGCTCGCCACCCGCCTCGGCGAGCGCCACCCGGCGATGGCCGAGCAATACGCGCAGCAGCGCGACCTCCAGCGCCTGATCCAGCGCGAGAAGGAGCGGATCATCGAGACGACGCAGAAGGATTACGATCGCGCCGCGGCGAGCGAAGCCGCGATCCGCAAGAGCCTCGACCGGGCCAAGGCCGAGACCGTCACCAGCGACCGTGCCAACGTCGGCCTGCGCGAGCTGGAGCGGACGCTCGAATCCCGCCGCGGCGTCTACGAGACCTATCTCCGCCGGTCGCGCGAGGCGAGCGAGCAGGAGCGGCTGAACAGCATCAACGTCCGAATCATTTCGCCCGCCGTCCCCGCCCGCGTCCGCACCTGGCCGCCCTCGCCGAAGGTGGTGCTGCCGGTGGCGCTTCTGGTCGGAATCCTGCTGGGTGGAGCCATCGCGCTCTCACTCGGGGCCGCCCGCGACCGGCGCAAGGACCGCAACGAGCGCCGTGCCGCGCATGTGTCGCCCCGAAGCTTCCGGGCGGCCGATGCTTGAGGTCGGCGCGGTCCATCTCGTGGACGACAGAACGGTGAAGGCGGCGCACTTCGATGCGCGTGTCGCATCACCCGGCGCCCGGGCCGCCCCCGGCACGAACCCTTCGCTCGGGCGCGGCCCCGACGCCGCGCCGGAACCCATCATGGATCGCGGCATCGAGGTCGGCACGGCCTGGGGCATACGGATGTTCGGGCTCGACTTCGCCGCCGGTCCCGCGGCCGGCATCCTGGCGGCCACGGCGCTGCAGGCGTCTGACGGGCCGCGCCTCGTCGTCACGGCCAACATGGACCACATCGTCCTGCTGTCGGAGAACGATGCGTTCCGGCGGGCCTATGACGCCGCCGCGGCGCGGACGTTGGACGGCATGCCCTTGGTTTGGCTCGCGCGGCTGCGCGGACAGCCGGCCGCCCGCGTCACCGGCCACGACCTCCTCGCGCACGCGCTCTTTGCCGGTCCGGCGGGGCAGCGCGTCTTCCTCGTCTGCTCCAAGGACGCGGTCGCCGACGCGATCCGGGATCGTTTGGTGCGGTCGGGCTACGACCCCGCGGCGGTCGCCACCTGCGTCCCGCCCTTCGGCTTCGTCGACGACGTGGAATACGGCCGCGCGCTGTCTGCCCGCATCCGCGAACATGGCACGACCCTTCTGGTGATGGGCGTCGGCGCGCCGCGTTCCGAGATCTGGGTGACGCGCCAGGGCGCCGCCCTCGGCACGCCAATCGTGCTGGCGGTCGGCGAGGCGGTGAACGTCGCCGCCGGGCTGGTGCGTCGGGCACCGGTCGTGCTGCAGCGTGCGGGCCTCGAATGGGCGTTCCGCTTCGCCCTGTCGCCCCGGCGGCTGTTCCACCGCTACTTCGTGCGGTCGTGGCGCTTCATCGCGCTGGTCCGTCGCGACCTCAAGGAACGCGACGCGGCCGCGTGAACCGGCCGCCTCAGGCGGCGGCGAACAGGTGCGGGTGGCGCAGGCGCAGGGCGAAGACCAGCGTCAGCGTCTTCATGTCGGCGACCTCGCCGCGGTCGCTCCGGGCCGCGAGGTCGTCGAGCGCGACCTCGTGGACCGTGATCGCCTCGTTCTCCTCGGCGAGCCCGCCGCCGGGTCCGGACCGGTCGGCTGCGCTGAAGGCGGCGAGGAACAGGTCCATTCGCTCGGTGGAGATGCCCGGCGCGGTCCAGGCGCTGACCACCCGCTCCAACGCGGTCAGCTCGACGCCGGTCTCCTCGTAGGCTTCGCGGCGGGCGCCCTCCTCCGGGTCGCCCTCGTCGAGGATGCCCGCCGGCGTCTCGAGCATGTCGAGCGGGCCCTCGGCAAAGAACACGGGCGCCCGGAACTGCGAGACCAGAAGCGCGACGCGGCGGGTGGGATCGTAGGGCAGCACGGCGACCGCGCGTCCGTGATCCTCGATCTCGCGGGTGATGCGCGTGCCGTCCGGCATCGTCACCTCGGCGACGAGGAACCGGGCCCAGCCGTCATGAACGAGGCGCGTCCCGCGGATGATGGGTACCATGCCTGTGGATCTTCCTGATCGAGCCGCGTCGATCCTGTCCTAGGCGGGGGATCGTTCAGGAATGAGGCGGCTTCGCGGAGTCTCCGGGGCACGCGGCCGGTCCGCGCCGGATCGAGAAGCACGTCGCGGCGCCGACCCGGTCCAGGGCTTCGAGGGTGTCGCCCTCCTCCCGTACCAAGTTCGGGATGTCGAGCGAGGCCAGCGGATCGGTACAGGTCACCCGCAGCAACGCGCCGGGGGCCAGGCTCCGCAGCGCCTTGCGGGTGCGCAGGACCGGCAGCGGGCATTTGAGCCCGGCGAGGTCGAGGTCGATCGCTGCGTCCGACATGCGAGGCGCCCCGGCGAGGATGGCGCCGACTTGGTCGAGGGACCGGGTCGGAGCCTAAGGGACTACGCGAACCGGCACTCCGTGAAGCTCGGGTCGACCGAGCGCTTCCACGGACCTTCGAAGTCGGCGAGCCGGTCCTCGGCATGCGAGCGGCCGGCGGCGACGATCGCCTCCAGCGGCTGAAGGTAGATCGTCTCGTCCCGACCCGAGGCGTCGCGGCGGGCGCGGGCCTTGAGGCCGGCGCGGGCGATGGCGAGCGCTTCGG
>NZ_VRUX01000251.1:0-5865 GCF_008039885.1 Methylobacterium sp. WL103 | reverse complement strand
GGCTGCAAGGTCACCTCCTCAAGCATCCTGGCGGCGATCGGGAGATGGTGGAGATTCTGGCACTCGTGCTGCATCATGACGAGCAGGCCGTTCTCTGCGCGGTCGAACTGGCGCTCGACGGCGGCGTGCCCACCAAGATCCACGTCCTCAACATCCTGCACCGGTTGCTCGACGGTAAGCCATCCAGCGTGGCCACGATCGATGCCCCACAGGCGCTCGTCTTGCGCCAGGAGCCGAAGGCCGATGTCGAGCGCTACGATGCGCTCCGCAGGAAGGCGGTGCGCCATGCGTCATGATCCCGCCAGCGCCGCCATCATCGTCATGCTGCGCGGGCTCAAGATGTACGGCATGTCTCAGGCCGTCGTCGATCTTGTGGAGCAAGGCGCACCCGCCTTCGAGGTAGCCGTCCCGCTCCTGTCCCAGCTGCTCAAGGCCGAGATGGCCGAGCGGGAGGTTCGATCCATCGCCTACCAGATCAAGGCCGCCCGCTTTCCGGCCTACAAGGATCTGACCGGGTTCGACTTCGCTGCCAGCGAGGTCAACGAGGCCATGGTTCGCACCCTGCACGGAGGCGGCTTCATCGACGGCGCACACAACGTCGTCCTGATCGGTGGCCCAGGCACCGGCAAGACGCATATCGCGACCGCCCTGGGCGTGCAGGCCGTCGAGCATCATCGCAAGAAGGTCCGCTTCTTCGCGACCGTCGACCTGGTCAATGCCCTCGAACAAGAGAAAGCCCAGAACAAAGCGGGCCAGTTGGCCGAACGGTTGCTACGTCAAGACCTGATCATCTTAGACGAACTGGGCTATCTTCCATTCAGCGCCTCAGGAGGGGCCCTGCTGTTCCACCTGCTGTCCAAGCTCTACGAGCGCACCAGCGTCGTGATCACCACCAACCTCAGCTTCAGCGAATGGGCCGGGATCTTCGGCGATGCCAAGATGACTACCGCGCTGCTCGATCGCCTCACCCACCACTGCCACATCCTAGAGACCGGAAACGACAGCTTCCGCTTCAGGGCAAGTGCCGCAGCCGGAAAGCCGAAAAGGAGCCGCACCGTGAGTTGACCAGACCCACCCAATGATAAACATCAACCCCTGAACCTGGGTCACTTCTCAACGAAAACGCCGGGTCAACTCTCAGCGGAAATCAACAGGCTGGCCTCTTAGCCGAGTTTCCCCCTGCGCAGGATACGGCCCGTTGACAATATCGTTCACGCGTGAATGATTGAGGTCTGAACGGAGCAGCGATCAGTGTCGACGTCGACGAAGCAAACTCGCCTGCGGCTGGACGACCAGCTTTGCTTCGCCCTCTATGCCGCGACGAACTCGGTCGTGCGCGCCTACCGGCCGTTGCTGGGCGAGCTAGGGCTCACCTACCCGCAGTACCTCGTCATGCTGGCGCTCTGGCAGGACGGCGTGACGGCGGTGCACGACTTGGCCGCCCGGCTGCAACTCACATCCAGCGCGATCACGCCCCTGGTCAACCGGCTGGAGGCGGCGGGCTTTGTCACCCGGACCCGCGCGGTGGACCGGCGCATCGTCCTCGTCGCCCTGACGGAGGCGGGCCGGTTGCTGGAGGACCAAGTCGCGACGGCGCAGCAGGCCGTGGTCTGTCGTACCGGCCTCGGCGACCGCGAACTCGCCGACCTACGCCAGGAGTTGAAGGATCTCGCCGACCGCGTCGCCGCAGCGGGCATGGCCCAGGGCGACGAGCCGGGCTGAGGATGCCCCGCACGCAGACGTGCGGACGAGGCTCCCCGCGGGGACGAACTGAAACGCCGGGGTTCTACGGCGGCCTGGCCGGCGGCCCAGGCGAAAAAATCGAGGGCCATGCGCAACTGCAGGCGCCTTCCATCCTGTCGGCTCGCGATGAGCCGGACGATGCCCGCACGCCATGCGGGTCGAGACTAGGAGAATACATGGACGCGCAAGCGACCGGGGATCCCGGGGGCGGCCAGCCCTGGGGACCCCACAACACGGTGACGGTGGTCGACCCGTCGCCAGTGAATTGGCTTTCCATCACCTGGAACACGATGGAGGAAGCCAACCGCGTCGACCACGACGGCATCGGCCAGCCGAGCCTCGCCGAGAGCTGGCGCTGGCTCGATGGCGAGACCCTCGAACTTAAGATGCGGGACGCGGTCTACCAGGACGGCGAGCCCTTCAACGCTGCGATGTTCAAGCTCGGGTTCGACAAGGTCCAGGAATGGACCAACCCGCACCCGCCGGGCGCTTTCCTCAACTTCGCCCGGGACGTGACTTGCGAGGCGGTCGACGACCGCACCGTGCGGATGCGCTTCCCCGGAGGCGACTCAGCGGCGCTGATGAAGCTGCGCGGCATGCACCTGCCCTCGACGCGGTTCTGGAACGAGTGGGGCTTCGTTGACCCGAAGACGGGGTCGGCAGAAGGCCATTGGTGAGTGATCGACGCGCCTGGTCCGTGGGGGACTGGCCCGTTTGTGCTCACCGAGGGCGTCTCGCTCATCGATAGCCGCTCCGACCGCGTGGTCATGGAGCCCAACCCGACGTACTGGAACCCGGCCCGCAGGCCGACGGTCCGGATCGTCTACGACAACGTCATCGGCAAGGACGAGGGCATCAAGTCGGTCGCGGTCGGTGACGGCCGGGTCGACGTCGTGTTCGACCTGACGCCGGACGAGGCGAAGTCCTTCCCGGACAGTGCACACGGGAGAATCCAGACGAAGAAAGCGAAGGCGATCCTCACGGGCGTCTTCAATGAGAACCGTTCGGACTCGCCTTGGCGCAGCCCGGAGGCCCGCCGGGCGATCAACCTCGCCATCGATCAGGCCTTCGTGCTGGAGCACGGAGCGCATGGCTACGGCACGGTGATCCCAGCCTTCATACAGCCCGGCCGCTACGGCGCGGACCCGGACATGAAGCCGATGCCGCACGACCCCGAGGGTGCCAGACGCACGCTCGACGGCCTGGGGCTCGGGGGACGGGAACTGGTCTTCGTCGCCTCACCCGCCTGGAAGGGCGTGGTGGACGCCATCGGCCAGTGCCTGGGCAAAGTTGGCCTGGGCTGCCGCTTCGTCAGCGCCAAGGATGAAACGCCGGCGGAGTTCGACGTCAAGCTCGAATGGTACTTCGACTGGACGCCGCAATATCCGGTGGCGTGCGTGCACCGGGAGTTCTTCGGACGTGACGCGACCCTGCGCCAGGGTCCGGAGGATCCGAAGTTCGACGCCCTCTACGAGAAGCTCCTGCATACGCCGGAGACCGAAACGGAGGGGGTGGTTCGCGAGGTGGAGCGCTACCTGCAGGACGAGGCCAAAGCCCTGTTCCTGTACGCGCCCTACACGCTGTTCGCGGTGTCGAACCGGGTGGAGTTCACCCCCTACGACACCTGCATGTCCGAACTCGCCGAGACCCGGATCAAGGGTTGAGGCGGAAGGCGGCGCGGGGTTTCCTGCGCCGCCACCTCTCGCCGGCATTAAGGCCATATGATCGTCGCCACCGCCGGCCATATCGACCACGGCAAGACCGCGCTGGTGAAAGCCCTCACCGGCATCGACGCCGACCGGCTGCCGGAAGAGAAGGCCCGAGGTATCACCCTCGACCTGGGCTTCGCTTATGCGCCGAAAGGCGGTCGCCTCCGTATCCCACTCGGCTTCGTCGACGTGCCCGGCCACGAACGCTTGGTCCGAACCATGGTGGCGGGTGCCACCGGCGTAGCCTGCGCGTTGCTCGTGGTCGCCGCCGACGACGGGGTGATGCCCCAGACCCGCGAGCACGCCGCCATCCTCGACCTTCTCGGCCTCGACCGCGGCGTCGTCGCCATTACGAAGGCCGACCGCGCCGATCCGGACCGCATCGCGGCGGTGACCGCGGAGATCCATGCCCTCCTCGCCGAAACCGGGCTCGCGGCGGCGCCGGTCGTCGCCTGTTCCGCGCTGACGGGATCGGGCATCGATGACATCGCCCGCCTGCTGGAGGCCGCGGCGGGCTCCCACGCCCCGGCAGGTGCGGATCGCGGCTTCCGGCTTGCCGTCGACCGGCGCTTCACCGTGTCCGGTGCCGGTGTGGTCGTGACCGGGGCGGTGCACGCGGGCACGGTACGCGTGGGAGATCGGCTCCTCGTGTCGCCAGGCGCGCGCGAGGTTCGGGTGCGCGGTGTGCGCGTCCATGACACGGTTGCCGAGACCGCGTGCGCCGGGGAGCGCTGCGCCCTGAACTTAGTCGGTCCGCGCCTGTCCCTCGACGATGTGGGTCGGGGCACGTGGATCCTCGCACCGGTCCTGCACGGGCCGGCGACCCGCCTCGACGTTTCCGTGCGTGTGTTGCCGAACGAGGGTCGGCCCCTGCGCCACCGTACCCCGGTGCATCTTCATCTCGGCGCGGCCGCGGTGACGGGACGGTTGCTGCTCCCCGGGGCCGGATCGGTTGAACCCGGCGCGTCCGCCCAGGCGGTGATCACGCTCGACCGCGAGATCGGCGCCCTCGCCGGGGACCGCTTCGTCCTGCGCGACGTCTCGGCTGTGCGCACGATCGGGGGTGGTCGAGTGATAGACGTGGACGGACCTCGCCAGGGCCCTTGGACGCCGGAACGCCGGGCGGTCGTCAACGCACTCGACACCCCGGACGACGGTCGCGCCCTTCGAGGTCTCCTCGCCTCATCCGGCCCCGGAGTCGACCTCGCCCGCCTCGCCCGCCTTCGCAACTTGCCCGCGGCCACCCTTGATGCACTCGTTGCGAATGCGGGGGCGGTCGTTGCGGAGGATGGCCTGCGGCTCGCGTTCCAGGGTTCGCGGGTCGCGGCGCTTGCCACGAGCGTGTTGTCCGACCTCGCCCGAACGCACATGGCGCAGCCTGACAACCCTGGGCTTACGCGCGACGAGATCGCGTCAACGCTGGAGGCCGGAGACCATCCGGCCCTTACGGTCACCCTCGACGGTCTTATTCGGGAAGAACAGGTCTTGCGGCGCGGCTCGCTCCTGCACCTGCCCGGCCACACGGCGCGCCTGCGTCCGGCCGACGCCATCGACTACGATGCCGTTCGCGCCGTTCTAGAGAAGGCGGGCTTGGATCAGCCCCGCCTCACCGTCCTCGCCGACCGCCTGGGCCGCGAGCCGAACGATCTCCGCCACCTCCTCGACAAGGTCGGCCGCCTCGGCTGGCTCCAACGCATCTCCAAGAGCTACTACGCGTTGCCGGAGGCGGTCGCCGAACTGGCACGGATCGCGGACGCGGTGGCGCGCGAGCATCCCGAGGGCCTGCTGACAGTCGGGCGCTTTCGCGAGACAGCCGGCATCGGTCGCAACATGACAATGCCGCTTCTGGAGTTCTTCGACGAGCGAGGCTTCACGGTGCGGATCGCGGAGGGACGGCGTATCCGGGCCGACTGGCGCGTCCTGGCCCCCTCAAACCTGCATGACCCAGCACCAGAGGCGCCAGGTTCGGATCCAACGGACCTGCGGGTGTCAGCATGAAGGTTGGGGGCGCTTCTCATGGTTCCGGCTTAAGCATTTCGGAGTGGCCCTCATACAGGGCAGCATACATCAGGGTATCCGGCGTCCCACATGAACGACTGCTTTCGGGTTTCGTTCGAATCGAGTCAGACGGCGTGGTTGGGTCGGGACCCGCCCGTCCGCTCTACGACCGGGTTGGGTGGTAAGTGGTCGGTCAGCTTTTGTGCGCGAAGAACCAGAGTCCGGACACGAATGGATGCGCCGTATCGGCGGCGAACCATCCAAAAAACTCAGAGATCATCACCCTGCTAGGGCCTGTCGTCGCCTGAACAGATTGGCTGGGCTTGCGTTTTCGTCTCTCTGATGGAGGAGGGACGATGCTGAGCGACGCGCAATGGGCTGATCTGGAGCCCCTGGTCGAAGCCTGCCGGCCCAA
>NZ_VRUX01000250.1:0-5878 GCF_008039885.1 Methylobacterium sp. WL103 | reverse complement strand
GGGCCGAGGTCGAGGGCGTCGAGCAGCGCGTCGAGGCAGGCGGGGAAGGCGTCGGGCGCCTCAAGGGTGTGCCGGGAGATCGGCGGCATGCCGTGCTCGAGCCGCATCGCCACGTCCGGATGGGGCTCGGCGGGCGGGACGCCCCGCGCGGCGCGAGAGGCTTGAACCGCGGCCTGCGCCGTGGCGATGCGGGCGAGCAGGTCGAGGTAGCCGCCCATCGGATGGTCGGGCGCGAGGCGCTGCAGGCGCAGGGCGCGGTTCGCGAACAGGTCGGCGGGGACGGGGAGCTGGACGAAAGGCACCGAGCCGGCGATGCCGATCCGGTCCGGATCGGGCTGCAACTCGTGGAGCTTGGGGCGTTTCGGGGCCTGGGCGGCTTCGTCGCCCGCGGGATTTTGCCCCGCGGGCTCGGCCG
The DNA here is from genome assembly GCF_008039885.1 of Methylobacterium sp. WL103. Lineage (NCBI taxonomy): Bacteria > Pseudomonadati > Pseudomonadota > Alphaproteobacteria > Hyphomicrobiales > Methylobacteriaceae > Methylobacterium > Methylobacterium sp. WL103. Next base: position 5,463 of record NZ_VRUX01000250.1, on the reverse strand, counting down.
CGGGGTTGCGCTTGAAGAAACGGGCCAAGGCGTCAGTGCCCGCGCTTGTCGGTGGAGCCGCGCTGGCGCTTGCCGCCGGCGATCTGCCGGAACCACTTGCGATGGTGGCGATAGGCCCAGCCGCCGGTGACGGTGCCGCGCACCATCGCCCGGCCGGTGCCGCGCACCCAGATGCCGGCATAGATGTGCACGACGATGATCGCGATGGCGATGACCGCGGCCAGTGAATGCGCCAGCAGCGCCCAGCGCTTCGTCTCGATGACGGTGTAGGTGTAGAAATACTGGTCCCAGATCACCAGGCCGGTGACGAACATGATCCCGATCAGGGCGGTCTGACCCCAGAACACGCCCTTCTGGCCGGCATTGTACTTGCCGAGCTCGGGCAGCCGGTCCTCGCGGTTGGTCACCACGTCGCCGATCTTCATCGACCAGGCGACGTCGTCCTTGTTGGGGATGTTGAGCTTCCAGAACCGCAGGAACAGCAGCGCGAAGCTGACGGCCAGCGCCACGCCGAACCACGGGTGGATCGCCCGCGTCGCCTGGCCGCCGCCGAAGATGCCAGTGAGCGAGAACAGGTAGGGCGTGAACATCGCCAGGCCCGAGAGGGTCAGCAGGGTGAACAGGATCGCGGTGATCCAGTGGTTGACCCGCTGCAGACCGGTGTAGCGCGGGACGTACAGCACCTCGGGCGCCTCGTGCACCTCACGCAGGGGGCGCGCGTCGCCGTCTCGGATGTCGGTGTGAACGGTCATCGAATCTGCTTCTCTCGAATGGCGGCACGAAACGGAGCCGGGACGCGGGCGGTCGCTTCGCCCGCGGCCACCGATGCGTCCCGGCGATCTCGACCCGAGGCGGCGCCGAATGTGCGCCGCCTCGATTCCGTCAGTGCGGCCGGTTCTCGCCGCCCTCGGCGCCACGGCGTTTCTCGTGGTCGTACTCGATCGCCTCTTCCTCTTCCTCGGCGACGACCTCGTTCGGCCCCGCCGTGACGTAGTGGAAGAAGCCGGCGACCGCGGCGAAGCCCATCGCGGCGAGCCCGAACACCTTGGCGCCTCCCTTCCAGAAGGCGACCAGCGGCGAGATCTTCGGGTCGAGCGGCAGGCCGGCATAGAGCTGCGGCTTGTCGGCGTGGTGGAGCACGTACATCACGTGCGTGCCGCCGACGCCGGCCGGGTCGTAGAGGCCGGCATGCTCGAAGCCGCGCGACTTGAGGTCGATCACGCGGGTCTGCGCCTGCTCGATCATCGCGGCCTTGGTGCCGAACATGATCGAGCCGGTGGGGCACGCCTTGGCGCAGGCGGGCGCCTGCCCGACGGCCACGCGGTCCGAGCACAGCGTGCACTTGTACGCCTTGTGGTCCTTCTCGGAGATGCGCGGGATGTTGAACGGGCAGCCCTTCACGCAGTAGCCGCAGCCGATGCAGTTCTCCTCGATGAAGTCGACGATGCCGTTGGAGTACTGCACGATCGCGCCCGGGGACGGGCACGCCTTGAGGCAGCCCGGATCGGTGCAGTGCATGCAGCCGTCCTTGCGGATCAGCCATTCGAGGTTGTTGGTCGCCTCGTTCTCGTATTCCGTGAACCGCATCAGGGTCCACGTCTTCGGCGTGAGGTCGTGCGGGTTGTCGTAGACGCCGACGTTGACGCCGACGTCGTCCCGCAGGTCGTTCCACTCCTCGCAGGCCGACTGGCAGGCCTTGCAGCCGATGCACTTCGACACGTCGATGAGTTTGGCGACCTCCATGTGGGAGCGGATGGCCGGCGGCGTCTCCGTGGAGGCGGAGCGCTGCCGGATGTCGAGGGAGCTGTAATCGGCCATTGTCTGATGCTCCCCTTACGCGACCGCGTCCGACGGCGGCGTCGTCGGCTCGATGTTGACGAGCCACGCCTTGAACTCGGGCGTCTCGGTGTTGGCGTCGCCGACCACCGGGGTGAGCGAGTTCGGGTGCCATCCCTTCTTCGTCTGGCCCATGAAGCCCCAATGCTGCGGGATGCCGACCACGTGGACGGCCTTCCCGTCGCACATCAGCGGCTTGATGCGCTTGGTGACGACGGCCTTGGCCTTGAGCGAGCCGCGCTTGGACCAGACCCGGACCCAGCCGCCCTTCACGATGCCCTTCTCCTTCGCGAGCTGCTCGGAGATCTCGACGAAGGCCTCCGGCTGGAGGATCGCGTTGATCCGGGCGTGCTTGGTCCAGCCATGGAAGTGCTCGGTCAGCCGGTAGCTCGTCGCCGCGTAGGGGAACTCTTCCGCGGTGCCGAGGTCGGCCAGGTCGTCCTTGAAGATCCGCGACGCCGGATTGCCCTTCACCCGCGGGAACGGGATGTTGGCCATCGGCGACTCGAACGGCTCGTAGTGCGTCGGGAACGGCCCGTCGCGCATCAGGCCGCGGGTCCACAGGCGGGCGACGCCCTCCTGGTTGAGGATGAACGGGCCGACGCCCTTATCGGGGGCGACGGTGACGCCGTAGTCCGGCACGTCGAAGCCGACCCACTGCTTGCCGTTCCACTCGATGAGCTTCTTCTTCTCCGACCACGGCTTCCCTTCCGGGTCGCACGAGGCGCGGTTGTAGAGCACGCGGCGGTTGGCCGGCCAGGCGAAGGCCCAGTTCGGCGCGATGCCGCGGTCGCCCGGATCCGCGTTGTCGCGGCGGGCCATGGTGTTGCCCTTCTCGGTGTAGCAGCCCGAGTAGATCCAGCAGCCGCAGGCGGTGGTGCCGTCGTCCTTGAGCTGGGCGAAGCCGTCGACCTGGCGGCCGGCGGGCAGGGTCTGCCCGTCGAGGCCCGGCGTCGGGGCGAGCGTGTAGCCGTTCATCTCGCGAGCGAGCTCGGTCGGCGTTGGCTCGTGGGCGATCGCGTAGTTCCAGGTCAGGTTGACGATCGGGTCCGGGAAGGCGCCGCCCTCCTTCTGATACATCTCCTTCATGCGCAGGAAGATGCCCGCCATGATGTCGATGTCGGGCTTGCACTCGCCCGGAGCGTCCTGAGCCTGCCAGTGCCATTGCAGCCAGCGGCTGGAGTTGGAGAGCGAGCCCTCCTCCTCGGCGAACAGCGTGGTCGGCAGCTCGAACACCTCGGTCTGGATCGAGGCGGTGTCCACGTCGTTGTACTCGCCGTGGTTCTCCCAGAACCGCGCGGTCTCGGTCTTGAGCGGGTCCATCACCACGATGAACTTCATCTTGGAGAAGGCTTCCGTCATCTTGGCGCGATTGGGGAACGACATCAGGCAATTGAAGCCCTGGATGAAGTACCCGGTCATCTTGCCTTGCTTCGCCAGCTCGAAGCCGCGCAGCACGTCGTAGGTCGGCACGTCGAGCTTGGGCAGGTAGTCGTAGGCCCAGTCGTTCTCCTTGGTCGCCTTCTCGCCCCACATCGCCTTCTGGAACGAGACGAAGAACTTGTTGTAGTTCTGCCAGTAGCTGGTCTGCCCCGGCCGCAGCGGCTTGAACTCGCGCTTGGACGCGTAGTCCTTGTAGGTCGGCTCCTTCTCGATCGGGATGTTCAGGTAGCCGGGGATGAGGTTGCTCATCAGCCCGAGGTCCGTCAGCCCCTGGATGTTGGAGTGGCCGCGCAAGGCCTGCATGCCGCCACCCAACATGCCGATGTTGCCGAGCAACGTCTGCACGATGCACATCGAGCGGATGTTCTGCGAGCCCTTGGAGTGGTGCGTCCAGCCGAGAGCATAGAGCGAAGCCATCGTCCGGTCGGGCGTCGAGGTCGTGGCGATGAGCTCGCAGACCTTGAGGAAGGTCTCCTGCGGCGAGCCGCAGATCCGCGACACCATCTCGGGCGTGTAGATCGCGACGTGCTTCTTCAGCAGCTGCATGACGCAACGCGGGTGCTGCATCGTCTCGTCGACGACCGCGTACCCGTCGGGACCGATCTCGTAGTCCCAGGTCGACTTGTCGTAGTCGCGCTTCTCGGGATCGTAGCCGGCAAACAGCCCGTCCTGGAAGTCGTAGCCTTCGCGCACGACGTAGCCGGCGTTGGAATATGCCGCGACGTAGCGATGCTGCAGCTTGTCGTTGTCGAGCAGGTACTTGGTCACGCCCGACAGGAACGCGATGTCGGTCCCCTGGCGGATCGGGCAGTACAGGTCAGCCACCGACGCCGTGCGGGTGAAGCGCGGGTCGACGACGATCAGCTTGGCGTTGTTGTGGGCCTTGGCCTCGACCACCCACTTGAAGCCGCAGGGGTGCGCCTCAGCGGCGTTGCCGCCCATGACGGTGATGACGTCCGCGTGCTTGATGTCCATCCAGAGGTTGGTCATCGCACCGCGGCCGAAGGAGGGCGCCAGACTGGCGACCGATGGGCCGTGTCAAACCCTGGCCTGGTTATCGAAGACCAGGGCCCCCATGCTTCGGACCGTCTTGTAGGTGAGCCACGCGGTCTCGTTGGAGGTCGCCGAGGCGCCGAGGAAGCCCATCGTGGTCCAGCGGTTGACCGTGAGGTCGCCGTTCTTGGCCACGAAGTTCTTGTCGCGATCCTCCTTCATCAGCCGGGCGATCCGCTCGAAGGCGAAGTCCCAGGAGACGCGCTTGAACTCCTTGGAGCCGGCCTCGCGGTGCAGCGGGTACTTCGTCCGGGTCTCGGCCTGGATGAAGTCGAGCAGCGCCGAGCCCTTCGGGCAGAGCGTGCCGCGGTTGATCGGGTGGTCGGGGTCGCCCTCGACGTGCATCACCGCAGAGCGGGCGTTCTTCGACTTGTCGCCGAGGCTGTAGAGGATGACGCCGCAGGCCACCGAACAGTAGGGGCAGGTGTTACGGGTCTCGCGCATCTGCGCGAGCTTGAAGGGGCGGACCGCCGCCGCCATCGCCGGCTCGAGGCCGCCGAAGCCGAGGGCGCCGAGGGAGCCACCCGCGAGGGTGATGGCGCCACCCTTCAGCAGGCCGCGCCGTGAGACCTGAATCGTCATCCGAGTATCCCGATCAGAGCTGGACTAATTCCAGCATGCTTCCCAGGATTGCCGGCCCGAGGCAAGTGCGGTTCCGTGACACAGATCGGGCGGATATCGCGCTGCAATACGCACGATTTACCAGCTCGTTCAATCCGCTAGCGGAAACCGGAATTATTTCGACGGAATGGCCGGGTTCTGTCCTGACGGCCCCGGGGTGCGGTGGTCGAGGGGTGCCTGCGGCTCGGTGCCCGAGGAGGAGCCGGTGTCGGCGCCCGGCACCTTCCGCTCCCGGTTCTCCGCCGTGGAGTTGCCGCCCGGGTTGGGCGCATCCTTGGCCGCTGATTCCTCGCGCGGCACGGGGGCCTGGCTCCAGCCGTCGTTGGCGCTGCGGCTCTTGTCGCCCATCGCGTCGACGCCTTTGATGTCGCCGGGCTTGGTCTGGGCGTGGCCGGGGGTGCAGGCGAGCGCGAGCGCCAGGGCTGCGGCTGCTGGTAGAGGATGACGCCGCAGGCCACCGAACAGTAGGGGCAGGTGTTACGGGTCTCGCGCATCTGCGCGAGCTTGAAG
>NZ_VRUX01000024.1:0-21555 GCF_008039885.1 Methylobacterium sp. WL103 | reverse complement strand
TCGGGCTAGAAAAGCATCTCGTCACCGCAAAACATCCAGATCGGCGCACGGTCATCCCCTCGGTCAGCCGGCCTTCAGGAAGACGACGCGACCGAAATACAACGCCGAGCCTCCACCGAGCGCTTACGCTGATCGAGCTGGTGCTGCGGATGCAGCGCCCGGAGAAGACCTCACGTACGTCTTCGAAGCCGCCCGCGACGGATCGCAAGGAGCGGCGCGAGCAAGCCAAACCCGGCGGGGCGAAGCCTGGCCACGAGGGCCACAGCCGCGTGATGAGCAAGGATCCCGATGCCGTCGTCGCGCATCGCCCAGATCGCTGCGCGTGCTGCGGCGGCGGACTGCACGGGGACCTTCCCGCCGAGGTCGTCAGCGTGTCCGAACGGATCGAGCTGCCGGAAGTCGCACCGGTCGTCACCCAGCATCAACGGCTGGCGGTGCAGTGCCCGACCTGCGGGGCGCGCGTGATCGCACCGGTTCCGGAGGCGGCGCGCGGCACGCCCTTCGACCCGCGGCTGCATGCGGTGGCAACGTATCTCAAGACCTTCCAGGCGCTGTCCTACGAGCGGTTGCAGGCGGCGCTGTCGGATCTGTTCGGGCTGACGCTCAGCCAGGGCGGGCTGATGAACCTGCTCCAGCGCGCGCAGAAGCGCTTCCGCTCCGGTCGCGACGAGGCCGTCTCGATCCTGCGCCGAGCCACGGTGGTCGCCTCGGACGAGACCGGCGTGCGCATCGAGGGCAGCAACGCCTACCATTGGGTCTTCCATTCGGCCCAAGCCGTGGTGCACACGGCCTCCCCGACGCGGGGCGCCATCGTGGTGCGGGAGATGATGGACGGCCACCGGCCCGCGGTGTGGATCTCGGACCGCTACACGGCTCAGCAGGGCCATGCGGCCGCGCATCAGACCTGCCTTGCCCATCTCGCCCGCGACGTCGCCTACGCCGTCGAGACCAGCGATGATCCCGTACCCTGGCGTTTGCAGCTCTGGTTGCGATCCGTATTCACCCTGGCCGAGCACGTCACCGACTTCGCGATCTCGACCCTGGCGGCCAAGCGTCGGACCTTGGATCGGCAACTCGGCGCCATCCTGGCCACACGAAGTCGCTGCGACCTGACCCGCGACCTGCAAGCCAAGATCGGCCGGGCTCGCCATCAGCTCCTCGTCTTCCTCGCCCATCCCGGCGCGGTCGAGCCGACAAACAATGGCAGCGAGCGGCTGCTGCGCCCGTCCGTCATCCAGCGGAAGATGATCAACGGCTACCGCGCGATGTGGGCCGCCGAGGGTGAGGCCGATATCCGCACCGTCGTCGATACCGCGCGCCTCACCGGCGCCAGCCCGTTCGGCACCATCCTCAAGACCGTCGGCGCCTAAAACCAGCCGTCACAGGGGTGAGTAATTACCTAAGATCGGGCGCACGTTATTTCTCCTCGTGAGTCTTCATAGCGCGGTCCTTTTGAAGAAATTTCTAGCTTTAGGGTTCTGATAGACTATTTGTAAGTGACACCGGAGTACTTAACTGGCAAATCTAAACATTTAGGTTCGAGCTAATTGCAGCAGAGTCGGTGGCGCTTGGGGCTAATTTAAATGAAAGCATTGGTTGCACATCCAGCTCTGATCGCAATCCTGCAGACGATGAAGCATGCGTCAGACCGCGCCATGAATATTGTACTACCTCCCCCCCCTAAACAAAGATCTTTATGACTGTATCGCTTCGAGACATATGAAAGATGTTGTCATGACGCGGAAGTATCGTGCGTTTGAAGATGTCGTTACCAAATAGCGGCAGGTCCGTGTCTGGATTATTTAAGAATGCAACGTTGCTGAGGCAATCCGGTCCATCGAGTTTATTGAGTTTCGTATGATCTCTGGCGCGTCGAGCATGGCATTCTGAGACTCCGTTTCATAACGGGCTGAACAGCTTAGTTTTTGGGTAGGCGGCGGGCATCGTGGGTGTTGGGAGAGTATCTGAGGCTTTTCCAGGAACCCCGATGTCGATGCCCACTGATCTGCGATGGGCTTGCAGCCCCTGTCGAGCTTGCGCGCGAGAGCCTGCCCTACGCAACCAGCCTCAGCGTTGCTGAGTGGGCGGTGCTTGCGCCGCTTCCACCGGCATCGTCCAGTACAGGCCGCCCGTGGGGCTGGCCCCTCCGTGCCGTCTCTGACGGCGTCCTGTACGTGTTGCGGACAGGATGCGCGCGGTGGCATCTGCTGCTGGACTTCCCCCCTTGCGGCACGGTTCATCACTGGTTCTTGCGCCTCTGCCAGACAGGCGTGTTCGAGCGCCTTGCCCATGCTCTCACGCTGGCCGACCGGAGCGGGTCGGACGCGACGCTTGCCCGACCGGCTGTGTCGTCGATGCGCAAGCCGCCCGCTCGGTGTCGTTGGGGGTGGCAACGGGCGGCCGGCATCAGGAACGAAGACCTGCCGGCAACTCGGCTCGTGGTAACACTGATTCAATCTTGGCCGACTTGAGGGACTCTATCGGTTTCATAGTAGCGCTCTCAGCATCAGCAGGCGCGTCGCTTATGTTGACCGCCTCAAGCGGCGACTTCGTCAATCCTGAATCTACAGAAGCCATGCGCCACTTCACTTCCTCAGCCAGAGCTGCCTTCGTCTCGCGAAGCTCGACTTGAAGCACTACAATTGTTCGGCGGGCCGCACGCTTAGCTCTAGCTGCTCTAACCCAGACGAAGAGAAGCAGGGCGCATACTCCGATCAGAGCAGCGAGCCGGATATCATTGCCGTATGGCCAGTCCTGAACTGAGTACAGCCACGACATATGAAACGAGTTTCCGATTGCGATCGCCAGCAGATCCGACCATCGATTGAAATCGACACTTTATCGTATAGTCAAGGCTCGTTCCTCGGCTTGGATGGCCTATTCCGCGTACCGCGGTTTGATTTTGCCGAGGAAGTTTCATGGCCGATCTCATCACGGTCGCGCAGCTACGTGCCATCGCGGCCAGGCGTGCTCCGTTCGCTACCAAGATCGCAGAGTCGTTCAATCCGATCGTTGCAGCCTTCACGGTCACGACGCCGCTACGGCTGATGCACTTCCTCACTCATTTGGCACTCGGGAGTGATGGGTTCACCTACGTCCGTGAGATCTGGGGTCTGGCCGCAGCGTAGAAGCGCTTCGAGGGGCGGAAGACTCTCGGCAACATTCAGCCCGGCGACACCAGCCGGGATCGGGGTCGCGCCGATCCGATACATCGGCCGAGCGAACTACGCCGCCTCCACCACTGGATCCGCCGGCCCTTCTGACGATGGGTGAGATCTACCGAGCTCCGCCGTCAACGCGTAGGAGGCGCGATGGCGAGGCGGTCGGAGGGCGTGAGGAGGTCGACGGAAAGGTATGACGCAACGTCGGCGAGACGGAGTTGTGAGAACCAGGCGCACGGGGACCGCTTCGAACGCGCTGTGGTGATTTGATCCCAACTCTCGCACTCAAATACGGGCCCGCGACATGTGACCTGCCGCATCAAAGGCCGGGCATTGGGCAGCACCCGATCACGCCCAGCGCCAGCCCAGAGATTTTACCTTCATCCGAATGGCCGTCCACACATGCCCACTACGCACGACCATACTGCAACATGCACCATGCGGAGCCCGCCCGTAGCGCCCGGCCACCTTCGTGTTCGTGGTCGTCTCGTCAGAGAAGACCAATCGATCCGCATTGAGATCGAGTTAGTACTTGAGCCAGTCCTGGCAGGCAGCCTTCACGTCTAGCTGTTACTAATCAGCTGTGTGAATCGCCCATTTTTACGGGTAATCCGACGCCTTCGGAAGAACCGCCACAGGCGCTCGTGCTCATCCTCACGCCCAGCGCGGCCAAGATCCGCTCGGCTTGAGCATTCGCCGAGGTCAGGCGGGTGTCCGCATTCAGGCCCGAGCGGTTCTCGATCAGGGTGTGGCCGGGGAAGCAGAGCTTGGCCTCCATGCCCGGACTCTTGCGGTAGAGGCGGGCTTGCGGGTCCGTGGTGCCCGCGTTGGTCTCGTTCGAGGTCGTCTGCCCCTTAAAGTCGACCTCGGCGTTACGCCCGCCGGCGGAGGGCGGCGGGTCTTCCCCTTGATCGTTGTAATCCTGATCCTTGGGCTTGAAGCTCTTGATCAACGCCCATGCCTCGATCAGCGTCCCGTCGACGCTGAGATGGTCGCCGGACAGTGTCAAACAACATCGGAATGGGGTACGCCTCCGGTGAGGGCCGCGGTCGAGGGCATCGCGCTCTGCGCTGAAGCCTGACCTTAATGCTGGCGTTAAGGTCGGCGGGTCGGGGTGATGCGGGTCGAGCTCCTGGAGAATACCGAACGGCGGCGGCGCTGGTCGTTCGATGACAAGGCGCGGATCGTCGAAGCCTCGTTTGAGACAGGCGTGTCGGTGTGTTCGGTAGCGCGCCGGCACGGGATCGCCCAAGGCCTGCTGTTCACTTGGCGGCGTCAGGCGCGGGAGGGCCGTTTGGGCGGGGACGCACAGGCCCCTGTCCTCGTGCCCGTCGCGATCGCCCCGGAGCCGTCACGTCCTGTTCCCGCTGCACAGTCGGATGATCCGCGTGCTCCAGCGCCGCCGCGCCGGCTTCGTCGCAAGAGCGGCGTCATCGACATCGATCTCGGCGGCGGTCGGCGTCTCACGGTCGACCGGGACGTCGACGCCGCGGCGCTGCGTCGGGTGCTCGATGCCCTGGAGGGCCGATGATCCCGCTGCCGGCCAACGTGCGGGTCTGGTTGGCGACCGGCCACACCGACATGCGCAAGGGCTGTTCCAGCTTGGGGATGATCGTCCAGGAAACGCTGAAGCGCGATCCCCATTCCGGGCACCTGTTCGTGTTCCGCGGCCGGCGCGGCGACCTGATCAAGGTGATCTGGCACGATGGCCAGGGCGCGTGCCTGTATACCAAGCGGCTCGACCGCGGTCGTTTCCTCTGGCCCTCGGTGGCGGACGGAGCCGTGACGATCTCGACGGCGCAGCTCGGCTACCTGCTCTCCGGCATCGACTGGCGGATGCCGCAGGAGAGCTGGCGTCCGAGTGCTGTCGGATGAGGATAACGCGTTACAAAGCCTGAGCAATATGCTCTTCTCTCGGGCGTGCCGAACGCGTCCGAGCCCCCGCCGCTTCCCACCGATCTCGCTGCCGCCCACGCTATGATCCTAGCCGAGCGGGCGGCGCGGCTCGTGTCCGAGATCGCGGTCGAACGGCTGAAGCTGGAGGTTGCCCGGCTGCGACGGGAGCGCTTCGGGGCCTCCTCGGAACGCAGCGCCCGGATCGACCAGCTCGAACTGACGCTGGAGGATCTGGAGGAGACGCTGGCCGAGACGGACGCGCAGGCGGTTGTCGAGCCCGATGCGCTCCCCGGTGTAGCTTCCTCGCGGCGCAAGCCCGCTCGTCGACCTCTCCCCGAGCACCTGCCGCGCGAGCGCGTCGTCCATCCCGGCCTGACGACCTGCGCCTGTTGCGGCGGGGCACGCCTACGCCACCTCGGCGAGGACGTCACCGAGACCCTGGAGCGGATCCCGGCGCGCTGGGTCGTGATCTAGCACGTGCGCGAGCGCTTCTACTGCGCCGACTGCGAGACTATCGCGCAGACCCCGGCTCCCTTCCACCCGATCCCGCGGGGCCGGGCCGGCCCAAACCTCTTGGCCGAGGTGATGATGGCCAAGTTCGGCCTGCACCTGCCGCTGCATCGCCAGAGCCAGCGCTTCGCCCATGAAGGCGTGCCGATCGACGTCTCGACCCTGGCTGGCTGAATCGGGACCGTCACCACCGCCCTGTCGCCCCTGGTCGCCCGGATCGAGGCCCATGTTCGGGAAGCCGACCGCCTCCATCTCGACGATACGCCGGTGCCAGTCCTGGCCAAGGGTAAGACCCGCACGGGCCGGCTCTGGACGGTGGTGCGCGACGACCGCCCCTTCGGTGGATCCGGAACGGCATCGAGCAGATCTCCGGCGCCGAAGGCAAGGACCGCTACCCAACCGGCGCCTACTGCGCGATCGAGTGGGAGAGCGCGAAGGCCATCCTGATCGAGCGAGCAGACTACGCGGCATGGTGGGCGGCGGTCGATCTGCTGGCGCCTCGCCTGTCGGGCAAGCTCGCCAGCACCAGCGTGTTGCCGCCGGCGGCGGCGCAGCGGCCTTGGGCGGGCGAAACCGATGCCGCGAAGCCCCGCCGGATCCTCGACAACCCGTCGAGCCGGAAGCGACTGCAGAACCAGCAGGAGGACGCCCTAGTTCAACGACTTCTAGCGCATCGTCGGCGAAAAAGTCCGATGAAACAGCTCGTTGCCAAAATCACTACGATGGCGAGGGTTCGAATATGAATCTACGCTTCTCGCATTCAGCTCGTATGATTAGGCATCTTCTGCAAGTTCTGATATCTAAAATCTTAAATCACTGCTGAGATCTTGCGATTATTGACCGGGTTGTTTTAGGCTGGATTTAGGTGAATCTGAATTCATTGCTGGCTGCTGCGCTGATCCCTGCGGCTGTACATGCGCTGGTATTGTTGGTGGTGCGCTGTTGACCGCAATGCCAAATAGCTGCCACCGCCGATCTACTAGAGTAAATAATAATTCGAAATTGAGCTGTGCTGGTACAAATGGGAAGAAGCCTGCCACGCGCATCAAACCGCTGCTCTCTATTTGTGGAGCAAGGGTGAAGTGCGGTTCGAAGACTGCAACACTGGACATCTCAAGTTTTAGGGCCCGCTCCCGGGCAAATATTTCTCCAAGCCTTGCTGCGGTATTAGCGTCACGAAATCCAGGGGAAGATAGATCGCGCAGAACTGTGTAGTTTCCGGTCTGATTTGCTTGATTTAGTGCCAGCAAGGTTGATCGAATTAGCATCAATACACTATCACGATCAATCTGCGCTGGTCGGGTGGTAGGCAGCGCTTGATTTGGTGATCTCTGCTGAGCGAAGGTGCCCCCGACGGGCATGAGTGTGAGGAGGATGGTGATCGCAAGTGCCCCCAATTTCGGGCGCCCGTTCCTCGCATCGCGATGCATCTTAGAACTCAATCCCAGCGCCGCCGGCAACGATATGATCGCCACCGCCACCGTTAGCATAGCTGCCAAAGATCACAGTTGGCATATTGGTATCGAGCCGGTGGGCCATAGTGAAACCGGCACCGTATTCGCCGCGATACGTCGAGGCCTTGACGGTTAGGGTGGTTTTGCCTGGCGCTGATGGCATCAAAGTCGGTGCTGTTGCCCCGACCGCGGCGATGCCACGCCGAGCCTCACGCTGCGCCGAAACGATCTGAGCATTCAATCCAATTACGGACTTGTATAGCTGAGAACCGTTGACTGCGTCAGTTGACGTCAGATTGACCGCCCCGTCCGCGACGTTCGTTATTTGACGGTAAGGGGTCGTTGTTCCTGGGCCGCCGCCGACCGACACGACCGAAGTCGCCGTGGCATTATTGTAGATAGGCGTGTTGTTGATGATGAAGCCGTTCCACCCGCCATTCGCGACACCGGCGACCGAATTGGCTCCGAGTGCGACCGAACCTGGCGCAGTCGCACGGCTTCCTGCACCTAACGCCACGCCTGAAGTCGCCGAGGCGCTTGATCCAGCTCCAATGGCCACGCCGAAGGGAGAGGACACTTTCGTCGCTACGCCGACTGCAACAGCGTAGTCCGCTGTGACAGTAGCGCTATAACCGACAGCAGTATCGAAGCCATAGCCGGACGCTCGCGCACCTAGCACCGTCGCACCGGGTCCGCCAGCACGCGCATCTGCACCAAACGCACTGGACTCCAGCCCAGTCGCGAGAGCCTGACGGCCGCTGGCTGTAGCCGAGTTGGAAAGGGCCTGAGCCCCTTGTCCGAGCGCTGTTGTATTATCCGCGGTAGCTATCGAATATTGACCAAGGGCGGTACTGTTTTGCCCCGAGGCGTAGGCGGCTTGGCCATAGGCGCTGCTATATTCCCCCCCTGCGTAGGCTAGTTGACCGGTGGCGGTCGCAGCCGGCCCACTCGCCCGAGCCTGCTCCCCCGTTGCCGTCGTCAGGGGCCCCATGGCTTCTGACAGAGCTCCCAACGCGTTCGAAGCAGTACCCAGGGCCCGAGCAGATTGCCCCAGCGCAGTGCTCAACGTGCCTTCGGCCTGAGCAGCGTTTCCATTCGCTGTTGAGAAACTGCCGAGGGCGCGGGACCCTGTCCCGGTCGCAGTGCCGTTCATCCCGCTAGCAAGGGCGTTCTGACCCATGCTCGTTGTGTTCACACCTGACGCGATGGCGTTTTGTCCTAAAGCGGTAGCATTCGAGTTCAGTGCGGTGGCACCCTGACCGATGGCGCTTCCGTTGGGGCCGATTGCGATAGCGTTCTGACCTGCAGCGATAGTGTTGTCGCCATAAGCCGTCGTGAGCTGGCCGAGGGCACTGCTGTTCAGGCCGCTCGCGGCGGCAGCCTGCCCGATGGCGGTGGCGTTGCTGCCGGCTGCATAGGAAAGCTGCCCGAAGGAGCTGGTGTTCACAGCGGACGCATATGCAAGCTGGCCGATGGCGCTGCTGTTCAGGCCGACCGCGACGGTCGCCTGCCCGATGGCGGTGGCGTTGCTGCCGGCTGCATAGGAAAGCTGCCCGAAGGAGCTGGTGTTCACAGCGGACGCATATGCGAGCTGCCCGAGGGCGCTGCTGTTCAGGCCGCTCGCGACGGTCGCCTGCCCGATGGCGGTGGCGTTGCTGCCGGCGGCATAGGAAAGCTGCCCGAAGGAGCTGGTGTTCACAGCGGACGCATATGCAAGCTGGCCGAGGGCGCTGCTGTTCAGGCCGGCCGCGTCGGCTGCCTGCCCGATGGCGGTGGCGTTGCGGCCGGTGGCATAGGAAAGCTGCCCGAAGGAGCTGGTGTTCACAGCGGACGCATATGCGAACTGGCCGATGGCGCTGCTGTTCAGGCCGACCGCGGAGGCAGATTGACCTAAAGCGGTGGCGCCTGTGGCAGATGCGATCGCGAGCTGGCCGAGGGCGCTGCTGTTCAAGCCCGTCGCAGCGGCCGCTTGGCCGACGCCGGTGGAGCCCGCAGCCGATGCGATCGCGAGCTGCCCGAGGGCGCTGCTGTTCAGGCCCGTCGCAGCGGCCGCTTGGCCGACGCCGGTGGAGCCCGCAGCCGATGCGATCGCGAGCTGGCCGAGGGCGCTGCTGTTCAAGCCCGTTGCGGCAGCGGCTTGGCCGACGGCGGTGCTACCTGCGGCCGATGCGATGGCGAGCTGCCCAAGGGCGCTGCTGTTCAAGCCTGTTGCGGCAGCGGCTTGGCCGACGGCGGTGCTACCTGCGGCCGATGCGATGGCGAGCTGCCCAAGGGCACTGCTGTTCAAGCCTGTTGCAGCAGCGGCTTGGCCGACGGCGGTGCTACCTGCGGCCGAGGCGACTGTAAGTTGCCCCAGCGCACTAGCGTTCAGTCCGGTGGCGGCGGCGTTGCTACCGAACGCGCTCGAGCCTTGCACAGCCGCATTGGCAGCAGTACCCACGGCCGTCGACGTTGAGGTTGTTGCGTTTGCCCCGTTTCCGAGGGCAATCGCGTCTTTGTCGCCCGTCGTCGCCTGAGCGCCTGCGCCGGCACCCGCTATCACACCGCCGCCCAGCGATATCCCGGGATCGGTGCCACCAACGGTTATGTTCGCAATCTTGGCCGAGTTGACGACCTCCAGACTAGTCGTTCTCGTTGTCCCTAGAACGCTGAGATCTGCCGCTACCCCCAAATTATTCCGGAAAACCGAGTTGCCGGTGATGTCGGCTCCACCCGCTTGAACCGTGACCGTGCCGGTGAAAGCCTGATCGCACGATGGCAAAGCGTTTTGCGTCGACTGAATATTAAGGGCGGTTAGAGCACTATCTAGGGCGACGCCTTGAGCCGCGACGCCACCGGCGTTAACGGCCACACTGGCGGCAGCCGCTATAATCTCCGGCGAGGCCGCAGTGCTTCCTCCCACCGGGGCTACCAAGGCCCCTCCGGCTATGCCGAGCGAGATCCCCTCGGCAATGAGAGCTCCGCCTGAAGTCGCTAGGCCCGCGATTTGGGCGTTGATCCCAGTTCGCGCGGTGCTGATGGAATAATTATCGAGCTGTTGCGAACAAGAAGCTTGACCCGTATTTGATGTCTGATTTTGACTAGGAGTTACTTGAGTCGGGTTTGTTATAACCACCGGCGCGACCTGAGCGACGGCCGTTTTGGTCCAGATGCTCTGATGGATGAGTATAGCGGCCGTAGAGATGCCGAGCATCTGTACATATCTGATGCCGCTAGGCGAATTGATGCTGCGCGGCCCGGACATGATGATCTCACAGATTTTCTACTTCAAAATAATTGTAGGAACAAGGTTAATAAAGCATCAAGGCGCTTGGGCTGGCGCCGATAAACTCAATAAATCTCGTCCTAAAATTTCACCGCCCACTGGCCCCTTGACTGCGGTTAATGGCTTGACTTATACGGATGATGCAAAATCCCAAGATGGCTACGGCGCCCCCCCCGCTCGGGGCTGTTGTCGTTTTCGACAATAGAAACATCGCTCGTCGGCGCGATATCTCGGCAGTCCCTTCCGCTCCCCGCTGCGGTTGCGATCTTATAGGATCGACCGGATGACGGATCCGCGGCAGTGACCAGCCAGGACATCGAAGAGCGCCTGCTCGGCTTATGCCAAGCAGCGGATCGATACTGCCTTCCTGGCCACCGTCGCACCGCCGAAA
Organism: Methylobacterium sp. WL103; assembly: GCF_008039885.1. Classification (NCBI taxonomy): domain Bacteria; kingdom Pseudomonadati; phylum Pseudomonadota; class Alphaproteobacteria; order Hyphomicrobiales; family Methylobacteriaceae; genus Methylobacterium; species Methylobacterium sp. WL103. Next base: position 10,878 of record NZ_VRUX01000024.1, on the reverse strand, counting down.
CATGCATGGCCGACTTCGGCGATATCCGCGACCAGACGCGCAAGCTTTATCGCGACCTCACGGGCTCCTGGCCGCGGCACGCCGGCGACGGAGAAGCGCCCCCGGCGCGGCGCCCGCAGCTTCCGATCCCGAGCGCGCTACACCGCGATCGGGAACGTCGTCGAAACCGCGCGGTGCGCGCCTGACCCGAAGCGCGGCTGCTTCCGATAACCCGCCTTGTCGGTGGTGATCGAGACCACGGATCAGCGCCGTTTTGAGCCGATTTCCTGTTTCCCAAGAGAAACTGGAGCTGCCGCGGTAGCTTGCGCCGAACTCGCCGGCGACGTTCGCCTGGACCATCTCGGGCGACTCGATGCGGGGCGCGGGGATCTTCGACCGCGACCTTGCCGTGGTCGACCGTAGCCTCAAGGCAGGCAACGGCAGCGTGGTGTTCGCGGCCATTGATGGCGAGATGTCGATCAAGCGGCTGCTGATCGAGGGCAACCTGCCCCGGCTGGCCTTCGACAGCCCGGAAATGCCAGTCTTCGGCGCTGGGGAAATGGCCGAAGGTGAGATCTGGGGCGTGGCTCGCTTTTCGATTCGCTGGCACATCGCGCGCGCCGGCCTCGTCCGGTGACTGACCCTACCATCTCGCTCATCGACGGCAACAGCTTCTACTGCTCTTGCGAGCGCGTGTTCGACCCGAAGCTCGCCGACGTGCCGTTGATCGTGCTCTCGAACAACGACGGTTGCGCCATCGCCCGCACCGCCGAGGCCAAGGCGCTCGGGATCAAGATGGGCGATCCCTACTTCAAGATCCGCGAGCGGTGCCGGGAGCAGGGCGTACTGGTGTTCTCGTCGAACTACACCCTCTATGGCGACATGAGCGCTCGGGCGAACGCGGTCTACCGCGACTTCTCTTCGACCATCGAGATCTACTCGATCGACGAGAGCTTCCTCGACCTCTCGGACGTCCGCCCCGATCGCCGCCTCGAACTCGCCCGTGACCTGCGCGCCACGGTGCGCGCCTGGACCGGCATCCCGACCTGCGTCGGCATCGGCCCGACCAAGACGTTGGCCAAGCTCGCCAACCACATTGCCAAGCGGATCGCGCCGCTCGACGGCATCTGCGACTTCACCGACCCGGCCGAGTACGAGCATTGGCTCTGCCGCATCCCGGCCGCCGAGGTCTGGGGCATCGGTCGCGCCTCGCTCGCCAAGCTGGAAGCGATGGGCGTCGACAGCGTGGCCGACCTCGCCGACCTCGACCCGCGTCCGGTGCGCAAGGCTCTGACGGTGGTGGGCGAGCGCATCATCCACGAGCCGCCCTTGGTCGCCCGGATCGAGGCCCATGTCCGGGAAGCCGAGCGCCTCCATCTCGACGATACGCCGGTGCCGGTCCTGGCCAAGGGCAAGACCCGCACGGGCCGGCTCTGGACGGTGGTGCGCAACGACCGCCCCTTCGGTGGACCCGAGCCGCCGGCCGCGGCCTACTTCTACTCTCCCAACCGCTCCGGCGCTCATGCTGAGACTTGGCTCGGCGACTTCGACGGCATCGTACAGGCGGATGCCTTCTCGGGGTTCGGCCGGCTGTACGAGCCCGGCCGCAAGCCGAGTCCGATCCACCAGGCGGCCTGCTGGGCCCATGCCCGACGCAAGTTCTTCGAGCTGGCCGATCTGAAGAAAGCTCTGATCGCCATCGAGGCTGTGACGCGGATCGATGCGATCTTCGCCATCGAGCGCGCCGCCAATGGTCTTGCCCCCGATGAACGCTGCGCGCACCGCCGCGCCCGCTCGGCTGCTCTCGTCGCCGACCTGGAGACGTGGCTGCGGGAGAACCGCGCCAGACTCTCGGCCAAAGCGCCCACGGCAGTAGCGATCGATTACCTGCTCAAGCGCTGGATCGCCTTCACCCGGTTCCTCGACAACGGGCGCATCTGCCTCTCGAACAACGCCGCAGAACGCTCAATCCGTCCCATCGCGGTGGGCCGCCGCAACTGGACCTTCGCCGGCTCGGATGCGGGCGGGCATCGCACGGCTGCCCTCTACACGCTGATCGAGACCGCCAAGCTCAATCGCATCGATCCGCAGGCTTGGCTCGCCGATGTGCTCAGGCGTCTGCCCGACCATCCGGCCCGGCGTATCGACGACCTTCTGCCCTGGAACTGGACCCAGCCTCAGCCCCGGCAGATCGCAGCCTGATACCCCGTCGGAAGCACAACCGCGGCCTTCAACGTAGGCGTACTCGGCACGAACCACGTCTCGGTGTTCTACCATACGAGCGAGCATGACCGCGGCGAGCCGATGCGCTCGGTCTCGACCACCGTGACGCTGCCGGAGGCGACCAACGACACGCTGGCCTTGATCGCGGCGGCCCGGCTCGGCGTGGCCCGGACTTGGCGTGACCAGGGCGAGCGGCCGTGGCGCTATTCCAAGGCCGGGATCCTCACCAAGGATCTGATGCGGCTGGAGGCAAGCCCGCGGGCATTGATCGGCCAGCTCGACCGCGAGCGCAGCGGCCTGCTGATGGCCGCCATGGATGCCTGCAACGCCCGCTTCGGCCGCGGCAGCGTGGTGCCCGCGCGCGCCGGGCTCACGGACAAGCGGACCTGGTCGACGAAGTTTGAGATGCGCTCGCCACGCTACACCACGCAGGTGAGCGAACTACCGACGGCACGGGCCTTCTGAGGCGGTGGCCTACGAAGCTCGCAGCTTCTCAGCCAGGAGTTGCTTCATCTCATCGAGGTGCCGCCCGAGCTGCATGACCATGCCCTCCAGCGCATCCATCCGGCCAGCGGTCTCGCCCGGTACCGTGAGGTCCTTCGATGCAGGCGCGGGCTCCTTGGAGTCTCCGACCAGGGCTTCGTCCGCTTCGGCCTCCGCCACGCCCTCTCCTCGCTTAATGGGGCGCGTCCCGCCGATCTTAGCTTTCACCGGTACAGGGTCGCTGGCGGTCACGAGCCGGACGAAGTCAGGAAAATCGGTGCCCTCGTAGATTCCGGGCTCAGTCTCGAAAATCGACGCGAAGGTCTCCGGATCGTAGTATCGCATCATGATCAGGGAGAAGTCGCGGGGGGCGAGCTTGAACGCCTGCGCCCAGGTCCGCATCTGGTCGGGCGGAATACGGTTTCGGCCCGTCTCGATCTGGGAGATGAACTGGTAGACGTTCGCTTCGATGAGGGCAGCGAATTCGCGCTGCGAATAGCCGCGATCCTCGCGCAACCGGCGCAGGAAGTGACCCGCCTGTCGACGAAGCTCCGCCGTCTCAAGTGCGGATAGGCGCTGGGCACTCGTATACATCGGCGCAGTCTATGATCGAAATGCTGGAACGCCTGCCGCCCGGCAAGGTCGCGGGAGATAGCCGCTACGCGTCGAGGGATGCAACGAGGCGAAGGCCCTGAACAGGCGCTTCCACGGCATCCACAGCCGGAACTGCGACGTCGGTCACCGAGAGATCCGGAAAGGCGGCTCCCGTGAAGATCTCCGGCTCGCTCTCGAACAGGACGTTGAACGTTTCCGGGTCGTAGAAGCGCATGATCATGAGAAGGAACTCGCGCGCCTCGATCCCGTAGGCATTCGCCCAGACACGGATCTGATCCGGGGGAACGCGCCCTCGTCCGGTCTCGACCTGTGAGACGAAGGTGTAGACCGGCGACCCGATCTCAGCCGAGAACGTCCGCTGCGAGTGCCCAGCCTTCTCGCGCAGGTGCTTCAGAAGCTTGCCCGCCTCGCGGCGGAGCTCCTGCGTCTCAGGCGCCGACAGCTTCTGCGCGTTCGTGTACATCGGGATTCATCTCGATCCTGGCCGGCTTCGCATAGCGTTGGAAATAGGACACGCTTGATAGATAGGCAACACCTTTCACGGCTACATCTGACGCATAGCGTTCAGTTATTTCCTGCTTCAATGCTCGGAATGACTAAGCGAATTTCAAGGTATTAGTAAACGCTAGAGGCAGATCTTATGTATTATTCGTACGACGATTTCACCTAAGGGTTTGATGCTTCGACCGCGAGGCTCGCGACACTTGCGATAAGCAGGCCTCACGTCGTCAGGAGCCGTTCGGCGAGACCAAGTTTGCCGTAGACATGCCAAGCAATCATGGCCTGTATGGAGCGCGACGCGGCGTCCAACGCTTCTGGATGTCGGAAGAAGACAGCATCTGCCCAGAGTAGGCGGTCGCCTATGACAGTACCAGACGGAACGACGTACCCGCCCCTATGAGCGTGCATGAAGTCGATGAAATCGAAGCCGCGGGCTCTGAGGAAAGTTTCAATCTCCGAAAAAAGGCATTGCCCCTCGTAGATCTCGGCAAACGAAACCTCGCAATGAATGACCGCCGTTCGCTGAAGAAGCGTCTCCGCACCCTGTAGGGCTTTCAGTTCGAAGCCTTGGATGTCGAGCTTGAGAAAATCGACGGGTTCGGAGCCGGAAAGCACATCATCGATCCGTCGAGTCGCAGCCATCTCCGTGCGGACCGTGTGCAGATCCTTTAATTCGACAAAGGCATCGGTCAAGTTGCGATTGAATGGCAGCAGCGACGAAGTTGCATCATAGTTGTTGATGTGAAAGGTCTGCTTCGATCCATCGCCGATGAAATCCGGCAACAATCGCAGATTGCTATCGGCTTCTGCTTTGCTACGATCTTCCAACCGCTCCGATAATGGTTCAAACCCCACTACTTTCAACTCAAATCCGGCCGTTTCAAGAACCGTATAGGCATGTGGCTGATCAGAGAGACGCTGCGCGCCTACGTCAACAACGGTAATCGCTCGATCGATCGTTACGGTTGGCTCTGGTCGGGGGGCCGAGACCACGTCTTCGGGGTTGCGCCTGGCAAAGAATTCAGGACTGGCGGTGAGCGCGGCGACCACGTCGAGGATATCGGCCGACCGTTCGAGCAACCCAACATGATACGAAAGCCCCGCCTCATCAGGCTCACGATCGAGCAAAAGACGGTAAAGGCGCACAACAGCCGTGGCAGCAGACGATGGTTCAGCGATGCCTGACACGACCACTCCTTCTCACAACATTCTGGCTTGGTAAGTCCGCTGAGGAATGCGGCTAGCGGCCGATCTTGCTCCAGTCCCAATCGATGGTGTCATCGTTGGGCAGCATGATCATTGGCTTGACCTCAGCGCGCGCGCGCTCGGCCGCCTCAGCTTGTGCGCGAGCCTGGGCAAGCTCGCCGAGGCTGGTAAGATTGACGACGGACAGGAGCTGGGCATAGGCGAGACCGACCGCACCAGCCCGGCGCAGTACACCGAACGCGGTGTCGTCCATGCTGTCGAGCGCGCCTTCGTTGATGCGATACAGCCCTGCGATCTGCTGAGCGCCGGCTTCGCTTTGAACGGTGATCGGCCACGGCTCGATGACACCGGCGGCGTGCAGATGCCCGCAGCTCTGCAGAAGGATCGCCTCGCTGCGGACAACGTCCTGCAAAAATTCCCAGATCTGCGACATCGCCGGGCTGGGGTGACCGGTCTCGTCGAAGAACGCTTCGCCTTCACCTCCCTCGACGACGAGCCCGCTACTCTCATCGACGCAGAGGACGGGTTGAGCCGCTTCGTTCCAACCTGCCCGGAAGGGATAGGCTCGGAACGCGGCCGGCACGTAAGACCCTGTCCAACGACCGTCCGGCGCAACATAGAGGTTCTGTCCCGGCACCAGCCCGAGGATGGCGGACAAGGTCCAGCCGCTTTCGCGTTCGACAAACGCAAGAGGAAAAGCATGCACCGCCTTCGGCACCTCGGCGGCTGCCAACGGAGCTAGCGCGCTCGTCGACGCGAAGCCATAGCCATCGAAGCGCCGCCACCGCAGCTGACCGTGACCAGTCCGGGACACCGGCTGTATGCCACTCATGAATGCTTCCCCAGACGCAAGTGGGATTGATACGACAGCGCTGCTACACGATGCCGAGTTGACGCCAGAGCGGCAGCTTCTCGGCAAGGAAGCTGTGCGCCTCGGCCTCAGCACGCGAATGCGCCTGAACAGAGTCGGTCACGGGATTACCCTCGCTAAGCCAGTTGATATTTAGGGCGCGCATGCGCGCAACAAGGTCGTTGGCTAGGGCACTGGAACTCTCCTCGCTCCCCGAGTGCAGAGCGGTCAACAGCAGCAACTCGATGTTCGTTGCCTGAACACCGGAACCAGCGGTGGGAGCGGCGAGGAAGCTGTAGGCCCGGCCTAGCTCGACTTTGCCGGCAATCACTCTGTTGAGGCGCTGCGCGGGAGCTGGGTCGGGAGCCTGCGCTGGAAGCGGCAGCACCTGCCCGCCGTGGACTAAAAGCGCGACGGCCTGCACCGCTGCCTCTGGCCCACCCGCCTTAAGAGCCGGCAGCGCGACGATCTCGTCGAAACGCGCAGGTCCCTGGGCAAGGCGGTCCGCTATTGGACCATAGATCGCCGCTTGCCCTTCGAGCTCGCCCATGATCGTCGGGAACTTGAACGTAAGTTTGCCACGAGGCCCAGCGAGCGCGAAGCGAGTCGCGCCGAGTAGCGCGTTCTGCTCGGCGGAGGTGGTTGAGCTCACCCCGCGACCGAAGAGATCGCGCCGGAACTGCTTGTTCGCGGCGATGTCGCGCAGCGTCTCCTTGAACACGGGATCGGCTTCGGCGTCGACGCGCGAGCGCATGCCTTGGGGCAGACAGAGTGCGTTCATATTCTCGGCGATGGTCGCGGAGCCCACGAACTCGAGCTTGGCCCGCCCGAACATCGCCGCCACGTCGGCGAAGTGGAAGATAAACCAATTCGCGTTGAGGTACTCGTGCGCCAGGTAGTTGCGGTCCATCGGCATCAGGCGCTCAACGCGTTGCGCGATCGAGGGGTTGGCAGCGAAATAACCGGCCCCCTCCTTGATCAACGCCTGGACAAGGTCGAGACCGGCGCCGGTCTGCACGTCGGAGCGGCCACTGATCCGCTTTGCGTTCTCGCGCATCAAGCGCTGGAGGGGCAGCACTGCAGCCCAGCCGGGCATGCAGTTGTAGGAGACGTACAACAAGCCGCCGGGCTTGAGGCGCTTGCGTGCGATCTCGACGATAGCGTCGTGCGCCTCTGCGGAGACCCAGGTGAGGATGCCGTGCAGCACGATAAGCTCGAGGTCGTGCTGGCCCTCGGTCGCCTCGCGGGCAAGATCTTGGAAGCTCGCCTCACGCAGAGACACATTGGCGATATCGGCAGCCTCAGCGAGTCCGCGAGCGTGAGCGATGTGCAACGGGTTGAAATCCACGCCCTCGAACTGCGTGGAGGGATTGGATGCGGCATTGATGACGAACCCGAGACCCATTCCGATGCCGAGCTCGAGCACACGCTTCGGCGCCATGCTCAAGCCCGGGTTCTTACCGACCGACAATGCGGCGAAGGCGATGTGGGCTGGGACGGTCTCCCGGTAGAAGCCGAGCGCGTAGGGAATGTCGGCGACGTAGCCTTCAGTCCAAGCTGACATGATGCATCTTCCGATTGGTTCAATCTGGTCGTTCGAAACCGCTAGTAGCGAACGCATCCACAAATGAAAAACGGGGAGCCCGAAGGCCCCCCGCTGTCTTGTTGCGCCCAGCTGTCTGCCAGGATGGACGATGTGACTTACGCGGTTGCGAAGTCGGTGGTGGCGAGCGTGCCGGTCAGGCCGATAAGCTTGATCACCGCATCGTTAGCGTTCTGGTAGTTGGGGGTAGCGTCGTTGATCACGAGGTAGGTTCCAGCACCCGTACCCGTGATGGTGACTACAGCCGCCTGGTTGGCGGCGATGGCGCCCTGGCCGCCAGCGGTCAGCGCAGCTCCGATGTCGGTCGCGAGCGTTCCAGTGCCCGCGGCCGTAAAGGTCGAACCCTGGAACACAGTGGTCGGCGTCGTCGTGACAATGAACTTGTCCGTACCGGCCGCAAAGTTGGTCAGGGTATCGAGAGTGGTCGCCGGCGTCGCAGCCGTCGAGTCTGACAGGGTTGTGTAGACGACCTTGTCGCTACCCGAGCCGAGCGTGATCGAGTCGGCACCAGCGCCGCCCGTGATCGTGTTGGTACCAGCGGTCACCGTGATGGTGTCGTTACCGGCACCGGTGTTGATGACGTTGGTGCCGCCCTGGGCAGAGACAGTGTCAAGGCCCACACCGGTGTTGACACCGGTCGTTGCAGTACCGCCGGTTCCGAGGCTGATCACCGTATTGCCAGCCGCACCAGTGGTGAGACCGAACTTGCCGGTGAACGACGTGCCGTCGATCGTGCCAGCGTTCGTGAGCGCGGTGACAGTCAAGTCGGCGCCGCCACTGATCTTGTAGGTGGAGCCTAGAACGTCCGTCAGCGTGGCGACCGTATTGGCGACTGTCGTACCATTCGCATCCAGGCTGGTCACCAAGGAGGCGATGTTGACGGTGTTGACAGCACCAGCAGCAGCGCCGGCGTTGTTGTTTACGGTCAGCACCCCAATGTCACCGCCGTTGGCCGCCGTAGCGCCGTTGGAGGAGATGCCCTCGAGGCTGACGTTGACCGTGGTGACACCCGTGCCGAGATTGAGCGTGAGGTCACCAGTGTTGATCTCACCCACGGCGTAAGTGCGAGCGGAGCCAGCCGCGTTGACGGTGTCGTTGTCCGTCGTGTTGAAGAGCAGCTTGGTAATTTCGCTGTTGGTGAACGAGGTAGCAGTAGTGCCGCCGGCAATCGTCGTTGCGCCAGCGCCGGTGAACTCCAACACTTCAACGCCGGTAACCTTGGTGTTCAGCGCGGAAAGCTGAACGTTGTTTGCCGTCGTCAGATCCGAACCAGTGATCGAGATCGTATCGGTACCCGCTCCGCCGACGACCGTGTCGGCCGCGGTCAAATTACCGGCGAAGGCGAACTTGTCGTTGCCGGAGCCGCCCGTCACAGTCGTAGCGCTCGCACCAAGCGCGACGGTGACACCACCCGTATTGCCCGAGGCGTTGACGGTCGTAACTGACGCATCAAGCGCGTCGGTGATCACCAACTTGCCTGCGCCAGTCAGGTTGACGGTCGTCTCCGTCCCCGTGCTAGCGAGCGCTCCGACGGTGTTCGCCTTTGTACCAGCCGAGTCGAGGTTGAGAGTGGTGAGGCCGGCGCCATTCAGGTTCAGAGCCGCGACATTCGAGCCATTGGCGAGATACGCCTGGACCGTCTTCGTGGAAGCGGACGCCTCCGTAAACGTCACAGCTCCAGTGGTAACGACGTTATCGAAGCCCGCCGCGACACCAGCCGCAACCGTGATACCCGTCCCGGCAGTGGCGTAGGCGCCCGTTACGTTCTTCAGGTTGACGTTCGTCAGACCAGAGATGGCCGAGAGGTCAACGGTGGTTCCCGTCGTCGGCGTAGTAAAGACAAGTGCCTCAACGCCAGTTAGCTGCGGGACTACCGGAGGGGCTGCCGCATTAAGGATCTCAACCGTGTCAAATCCCGCTCCGCCACTGACGGTATCGGTCGCATCAACGTTTGCAGCGAGGCCCCTAAAGGTATCGTTACCGGCCGTGCCCGTCAGCGTCTCGAAGGTGTTGCCGGCCGCGAAGGTAAACGACTGACCACCACTGCTAGTGCCCGTCGGCGAAGTCTGGTTGTTGAGAGTGCCAGTGTTCGTCTGACCAGTGGCCGCCGAGTCCAGGTAGGTCACGACCGCAGAAGCATTAAGCTGCTGAGCCTCAGGCGAAACCGCGATCTGCGACAGGATCTGAGCAGCAGGGCGGCCCTGGAAGTAGGTGAACTCGCCGGTGCTCGGAGCGCGGCCGAGGATCGACTGGAAGGCGTCGGTGACGAGCTGGTTGGTGTTGGTCAGGTCCGTCGCATCGACGGCGCCGGCAGTGGCGGTGGTCTTAGCCTGGAACTCGGTCGAGGAGATCAGCTGCTGGGCGATCTGCTCGCTGGTGAAACCGGTGCGGAACTCGTTCACGAAGAACTTGAGGCCGGCGGTGTCCGGCACGCGGCCGAGAACTTCCTGGTAGAGGCGCACGATCGGAGCAACCAGGGTGGTCGCCTCGTTCGAAAGCTCGATCTGCTGACGCACCTGGGCGTCGGAAATGTCGGTCCGGTTCGCGAAGAACTGGATGCCGCTGAAGTCGACGTTCCGGAACAGAACGTTGTTGTAGATCGTATTGAGCTGGTCAGCTGTTAAGGCCATGTTCAATCCCTTGCAGTGCAGGGAGGTCCCCGCCAGCCGTGTGGCTGGTTCGGCTCCGCCCCGAAGCATCGACCCTGGAGAGTCGCAGCATCCATAACCTCACCGATCCAGCGGCGTCCAGCGATTTTCATACACCCTTTGGAAAATACGTTGCCTGGGAATTGAACGGTGCATAACTGCCACATCGGAAGTTCGGCAGCCGAAGTTGCGGATCTCTCGTCACGGCCGTTGGCGGCTCGGTGACAGCTCAGCCGCGCGCCCCAAGGACGAATGCCTTGCACCAAGAGAACGAGGGTTCTTGTGGAGTATCTGTGGAGCGCGCTATGCCAGCGGCGATCGAAACGTGCTAAGTCTTTGAGAAATATGGTGGGCGGTGACGGGCTCGAACCGCCGACCCTCTCCGTGTAAAGGAGACGCTCTACCAACTGAGCTAACCGCCCGCGCCCGCGTGGTACGGCATGCTGCGGCTTCGAGGCAAGCGCAGGTTCTTCAGCATGCGCCTATGGACCGGCGAGCAGTCGTGCAAGAGCAGGGGATAGGCCGGTGGCGTCGGTCAGCGGGTGGCGGCTCGGCGTGGGTCTCGGTAGAGCTGCCGCCGCCAGCACCGCATGTGTGCCGGCCTCCACCGAGCACAGCACGGGGACCGGGACGTCCGGCCGAATCCGTTCGGCTAGGCCCGCGAGGCCGGCGCCGCCGAGGATCACCGTTTGGGCGCCGTCCGCCTCCGCGCAGGCGCGGCAGGCGGCGACGAGGTCGGCGAGCGCCGCGTCCGGGTCGCGGTGGATCTC
>NZ_VRUX01000249.1:0-5907 GCF_008039885.1 Methylobacterium sp. WL103 | reverse complement strand
ACCGGGATCAGGGCGTAGCCCCAATCCGAGCCGCCCTTGCCGGCGATCGGCAGCACCGCGTGGGCGAGGCGCGGCCCGAGATCGCGGGCGGGGTTGATCGCGTAGCCGGTGGTGCCGCCGAGCGACAGGCCGATGCTCCAGACCACCATGCCGACGAGGTAGGGCGCCAGCCCCGTGGGGATGTTGCCCGAAGCCCCCACCGACCGCGACAGCAGGGCGCTGATGATCAGGATCAGCAGGAAGGTGCCGATGATCTCGCTCGTCCAGTTGGCGGCCGTTTGCCGGATCGCCGGATCGGTGCAGAAGCAGGCCCGCTTCAGGCCCGGATCCTCGGTGACGGCCCAGTGCGGCAGGTAGTGCAGCCACACCACCGTCGCGCCGAGGAAGGCTCCGATCATCTGCGCCGGCACGTAGACCAGGAGCTTGCTCGGATTCCCGGAGGTGATCGCGCCGGCGATCGTCACAGCTGGGTTGAGGTGGGCGTCGGGGCTGCCGGTCGCGGTCGCGACGAAGATGCCGGCCAGCACCGCGAAGGCCCAGCCGGCGGTGATCGCGATCCAGCCTGCGCCTTCCGCCTTGGAGCCGCGCAGCAGCGCGCCGGCCACGACCCCGTTGCCGAGGATGATCAGCACCATCGTGCCGAGAAGCTCGCCCAGGAACGGCGATGTCATGGGGTGTCCTCCGAGAATGTCCGAGACGGGAAGCGGCGAGGCGGCCTCGTCCCAAATCCGGTCGATCCCTTCGGGATGGCGGATTTGGCCGTCGCTCATGCGCCGCGCGGGCTTGCCGATACGGCGTCCGCTTTGATCAAGCGGATGCCGTATCAGTCCTCCTGCTCGTCCCAGTCGAAGGCGCGCTTCACGGCGCGGCCCCAGGCGGCGGTGATGCGGCGACGCTCCCCCGCATCCATGTTCGGCTCCCAGCGCCGGTCGACGCCCCAGTTGCGCACGAGGTCGTCGGTGCTCTTCCAGTAGCCGGTGGCGAGCCCGGCCGCGTAGGCGGCGCCGAGGGCCGTGGTCTCGGTGACCTTCGGGCGCACCACCGGCACGTCGAGGATGTCGGCCTGGAACTGCATCAGGGTGACGTTGGCGACCATGCCGCCGTCCGAGCGCAGCTCGCGCACGGGGATGCCGGAATCCTTCTCCATCGCCTCCAGCACCTCGTGCGTCTGGAAGGCGGTGGCCTCCAGGCAGGCGCGGGCGATGTGGCCGCGGTTGGCGTAGCGGGTCAGCCCGATGATCAGCCCGCGCGCACCCTCGTTCCAGTGCGGCGCGTAGAGGCCCGAGAACGCGGGCACGAAGTAGACGCCGCCGTTGTCCGCGACCGTTGTGGCGAGGCTCTCGACCTCAGCGCTGTCCTTGATCATGTGCAGGTTGTCGCGCAGCCACTGCACCAGCGCGCCGGTGATCGCGATCGAGCCCTCCAGCGCGTAGACCGCCGGCTTGCCGTCGAGCTTGTAGCCCAGCGTCGTCACGAGGCCGCAGGTGGAGGGCACCGGCGTCTCACCGGTGTTCATCAGCGCGAAGCAGCCGGTGCCGTAGGTGTTCTTGGCCTCGCCCGGCTGGAAGCAGGTCTGGCCGAACAGGGCCGCCTGCTGGTCGCCGAGGATGCCGGCGATCGGCACGCCGGAAAACGGCACCCGCGTCTCGCCGTAGACCTGCGAGGACGAGACGATCTCGGGCAGCATGGCGCGGGGGATGCCGAAGGCGGCGAGCATGCCGTCGTCCCAGGCCAGCGTCTCGAGGGACATCAGCTGCGTGCGGCTGGCGTTGGTCACGTCGGTGAGGTGGAGGCCGCCGTCCGGGCCGCCGGTCAGGTTCCAGACGAGCCAGGTGTCGATGTTGCCGAACAGCACGTCGCCGGCTTCCGCCTTCTCGCGGGCGCCCTCGACGTGGTCGAGGAGCCAGCGCAGCTTCAGCCCCGAGAAGTAGCTCGCTAGCGGCAGCCCGGTCAGCGCGCGGAAGCGGTCGCGCCCGCCGTCGCGGGCGTATTCGGTGACGAGGCGGTCGTTGCGCGTGTCCTGCCAGACCAGGGCGTTGTGGAGCGGAGCACCCGTGCGCTTGTCCCAGATCAGGGTGGTCTCGCGCTGGTTGGTGATGCCGATCGACAGGAGGTCCTTCGGCGTCAGCCCGGCGCCGTCGAGGGCGTCCTGCATCACCCCTTGCGTGTTGCGCCAGATCTCCATCGGGTCATGCTCGACATGGCCCGGCCGCGGGTAGATCTGCGCGTGCTCCCGCTGCTTGCAGACGATGATGCGCCCCTCGCGGTCGAACACGATGAAGCGGCTGCTGGTGGTGCCCTGGTCGATGGCGCCGACATACTGGGACATGGCTGTCTTCCCTCCCTCGAGGAACGTGGGTCGATCTTGGTCTCGCGGACCGGTCTTCGCGCCGGTTCCGCCGTTCGGGTCTTTCAGGCCGCCTCCGCCTTTCGCGTCAGGTAGGCGGACAGGCGCGCGGCCCCCTCCGGACCGGTGCGCAGGCCGAGCTTCGAGCGGCGCCAGAGGATGTCCTCCGCCGTGCGGACCCATTCGGTCCGGACGAGGTAGTCGACCTCCGCCGCGCTCAAGCCTCCGTCGAAGGCCTCGCCGAGGTCGGCGAGGCTGCGCGCGCCGGCCACGATCGCCCGCGCCTCGGTGCCGTAGGCGCGGGCGAGGCGCTTGGCGGTCTCGGCCGGCAGGAACGGCGCCTCGCGGGCGAAGGCTTTGAGGAACGCGTCGAAATCCGCCTCCGGCATGGCCCCGCCGGGCAGGGTCGCCTCCCCCGTCCAGGGTGGCTCGAGGTTCGGGAAGTAGGCTGCGATCTTCTCGATCGCGTGCTCGGCCAGGCGCCGGTAGGTGGTGATCTTGCCGCCGAACACGGACAGCGCGGGCGCCTGCCCGCCGGCGTCGTCCACGTCGAGCACGTAGTCGCGCGTCACCGCCGAGGCGTTCGCGGCGGCGTCGTCGTAGAGCGGCCGCACCCCCGAATAGCTCCAGACCACGTCCTCCGGCCCGATGGCGCGCGCGAACGAGCGGTTGACGCAGTCGCAGAGGTAGCGCGTCTCGTCCTCTGAGATCCGCACCGGGCCGGGCTCGTCCTCGTAGGGGACGTCGGTGGTGCCGATCAGCGTGAAGTCGCGCTCGTAGGGAATCGCGAAGATGATGCGCTTGTCCGGCTGCTGCAGGATGTAGGCCTGGTCGCCCTCGTAGAGTCTGCGCACCACGATGTGGCTGCCCTTGATCAGCCGCACCGCCGCGCGGCTGTTCACGCCGAGCGTGCCGCCCAGCGTCTCGCTGACCCAGGGGCCGGCGGCGTTCACCACCGCCTTCGCCCGGACCGTCTCGGTGCGCCCGGTGACGGCGTCGCGCAGGGTCGCGGTCCAGGTCCCGTCGATGCGGCGCGCCGACTCGACGCCGGTCCGGGTGCGGATCTCGGCGCCGCGCGCCCGCGCATCCATGGCGTTGAGCACCACGAGGCGGCTGTCCTCGACCCAGCAGTCGGAATAGACGAACCCCTTCGTCAGGCGGTCCTGCAGCGGCGCGCCCACAGGTGATGTTCGCAAACGAACCATCTTCGAGCCGGGGAGGGTGCGGAGCCGCGCGAGGTGGTCGTACAGGAACAGGCCGACCCGCAGCATCCAGGCCGGGCGCAGGCCCTTGTCGTGCGGCAGCACGAAGCGCAGCGGCCAGATGATGTGCGGCGCCTGCCGCAGCAGGCGCTCGCGCTCGGCCAGGGCCTCCCGCACAAGGCGGAACTCGTAGTATTCGAGGTAGCGCAGCCCGCCGTGGATCAGCTTCGTGCTCGACGACGAGGTGAACTCGGCGAGGTCCCCGCGCTCGCACAGCAGCACCGAGAGGCCGCGGCCCGCAGCGTCGCGGGCGATGCCGGTGCCGTTGATGCCGCCGCCGATGACGAGCAGGTCGTAGGGGGCGCCCGGCGCCCGCACGTTCGAGACCGTCGTCATGGCTCACCTCCCGCCCCGGCCGATGCCGCGTTCGGCAGAATATTGCCTTATCTTAGGATTTTCGCAAGCGAAAATTTCGATGTTCGTTACGGTTCGTCCCGGTCGGCCACCGCGAGGGTGACGCCGTGGCGCTCCATCAGCGCGGCGATCTCGGGCGGTGGGGCGCGGTCGGTGAAGAAGGTGTCGACCTGCTCGAGCCGCCCGACCTCGACCATCGGCCGGCGGGTGAACTTGGTGTGGTCGGCCACGAGGAAGGTCTGGCGCGCATGGGCCAGGATGGTCTGCGTCGCCCGCACCTCCTCGTAGTCGTAGTCGAGGAGGGCGCCGTCGCCGTCGATGCCGCTGATGCCGATCACCGCCACGTCGACGCGGAACTGGCTGAGCGTGTCGCAGGTGAGTTGCCCCAGAACCGCGCCGTCGCGGTTGCGGATGGTGCCGCCGGCCACGACGATGCGGAAGTCGGTCGCCTCCGCCAGCCCGACCGCCACGTTGAGGTTGTTGGTGATGATGCTCAAGTCGTCGTGCCGGACGAGCTCTCGCGCCACCGCCTCCGGCGTGGTGCCGATGTTGAGGAAGACCGAGCAGTGCGACGGGATGCGGCTCGCCGCGAGCCGGCCGATCCGCGTCTTCTCGGACAGGAGCGTGGTGCGGCGGTCGGCGTAGGCGACGTTCTCGACGCTGGAGGGCAGGCCGCCGCCGCCGCGGTAGCGCTCCAGCCGCCCCTCCGCGCTGAGCTCGTTCAGGTCGCGCCGGATGGTCTGGACGGTGACGCCGAACTGGCTCGCCAGGGCTTCGATCGTCACGAACCCGCGCTGGCGGACGGCGACGACGATCGCCGAGCGCCGCGCCTCCACCGCCGACGCGTCGGCGCGCTCGCTCGCCTTCCGCTCGAAACCGCCCCGATCGAGGATACGCGTCATAGGGATTCCGGCCCGGGACATGCTGGTCTCGCAACGCCCGCCGATCCTTCCCGTTCGCCGCCGTCTAAGACGAAGAAGGGAAGGGGGAGGCGGGCGTTCCGACACGAAGTGTATGTGACCGGCCGGGTTTCGCAAACGAAACGCCGCATCATCGTTTGGGATGAGCGCCGAAAGTTCGCACCGGACGCGGACGCTGCGTTTCCGGCCCTCGCGCTTGTCTCGACGAAGCGGCGCGCCGATGTTGGCGCGCATCGCCTTCGAAGGGCCATGCGGGAAGCGGTCGCTGTCCGCGCGAACGGGGAGGGACGTCGTCGATGCCGGAGATCGTCCGGGACGCGGCCGCCGCGGTCGGGGTCTCGCAAAACGCCCCTGACCGCCAAGACCGCGCGGCGCATCGGCGGATGATCGGCCCGCCGCCGCCATTCGGAGAGCGGTCCTGAAAGCGTACCTCTCGGCCGCCGAGGCCCGCCGCATCGCCCTGGCGGCCCAGGGTTTTGCAGCAGGGCGGCGTGAGGGCGCCGTCACCGACGCGCGGATGCACCGGGAGATCGGCCGCCTCGGCCTGCTCCAGATCGACAGCGTGAACGTGCTGGTGCGCGCCCACTACCTGCCGCTGTTCTCGCGGCTGGGCGCCTACGCGCGCGACCGCCTCGACGCGATGGCCGCCGCCCGGCCGATGCGGTTCTTCGAATACTGGGGCCACGAGGCCTCGCTGCTGCCCATCGACCACCACCCCCTGCTGCGCTGGCGCATGGCCCGTGCCCGCGACGGCCGCGACGTGTGGCGGCGGCTCGAACCCTTCGCCGGGGAACGGCGCAACGAGGCCGAGGCGGTCCTCGCCCGCATCGCGGCGGACGGGCCGCTGGCCGCCTCGGACCTGGCGGAAACCCGGGCCGGGTCCGGCATGTGGGCGTGGAGCGCGGGCAAGCACGCGCTCGAATGGCTGTTCTGGGCCGGCCTCGTCGCCGCGACGCACCGGCGCGGCAGCTTCGAGCGGGTCTACGACCTGCCCGAGCGGGTGCTCCCCCGCGCCGTGCTCGCG
>NZ_VRUX01000248.1:0-5950 GCF_008039885.1 Methylobacterium sp. WL103 | reverse complement strand
CCGCCGCATCCGTCGTGTCGCGCGTCGCCGTGCGGGCGGAGGCCCACGCGGTCGCATCCACGAAATCCATCGTCCCAACTGCCATGCCCGGCCTCCTCCACCGATAGGAGCAAACGGCAGGCCAGCGCCGGAAATTGTTCAAGGCACTGATAAGTTTGATTTTTCTGAGACCGATCGAGCAGTTCGCGCGGTGGGCGAGGGCGGTTGCTGCCGTGTGCCCGGCAGGACTTGCCGGCTCAAGGCGCCCGCGGAGCGGGCCGCGCCCTGGAAACGCCGGGCGACACACACTATAGACAGCCCTGGGCGGCGGGACCTTAAGAAGGCCCGCGCCGCCGTCAGAACCGGCGCCATGAATTCCCTCGACCTTGCCAAGCCTCCGCACGAGACGCGCGTCGTCGTCGCCATGTCCGGCGGCGTCGATTCCTCCGTCGTGGCCGGGCTGCTGAAGCGCCAGGGTTACGACGTCGTCGGCATCACCCTGCAGCTCTACGATCACGGCGCTGCGACGCATCGCAAGGGCGCCTGCTGCGCCGGCCAGGACATCCACGACGCCCGGCGCGTCGCCGAACGCATCGGCATCCCGCACTACGTCCTCGACTACGAGGACCGCTTCCGCGACGCGGTGATCGACCGGTTCGCCGAGAGCTACCTCGCCGGCGAGACGCCGATCCCCTGCGTCGAGTGCAACCGCTCGATCAAGTTCCGCGACCTGCTCGCCACCGCGCGCGACCTCGACGCCGACTGCCTTGCCACCGGCCATTACGTCGCGAGCCAGGCGCTGCCGGGGGAGGGCGGTCGTCGCGCGCTCTATCGCGCCCTCGATCCGGCGCGCGACCAGAGCTACTTCCTCTATGCCACCACGCAAAGTCAGCTCGACTTCCTGCGCTTCCCCCTCGGCGAGCTGCCGAAGGACGAGACCCGGCGGCTGGCGCGCGAGCTCGAGCTCGTCGTCTCCGAGAAGCCCGACAGCCAGGACATCTGCTTCGTGCCGCAGGGCCGCTACGCCGACGTGATCGCGCGGCTCCGCCCCGACGCCGCGCGCCCCGGCGAGATCGTCGATCTCGACGGCCACGCCCTCGGGCGTCACGAGGGCATCATCCACTACACCGTCGGGCAGCGGCGGGGCCTGCGCCTGGCCTCGCCCGAGCCGCTCTACGTGGTCCGGCTGGAGCCCGACACCGCCCGCGTTGTGGTGGGCCCGCGGGCGGCGCTGGCGACGCACCGCATCCGGCTGACGGAAGTGAACTGGCTCGGCGCTCCGGGTCCCGTCGCTGACATGGCCGTCGCGGTGCGGGTGCGCTCGACCCGCGAGCCCCGCCCCGCGCGGCTCGACTACGACCCCGCGACCGACACCGCCGAGGTCGTCCTGGCCGTCCCCGAGGATGGAGTCTCGCCGGGGCAGGCCTGCGCGATCTACGCCGACGAGTCCCCGCGTGCGCAGGTCCTTGGCGGCGGTACGATCCGGCGGGTGGCCGCCGCCTCGGCGGACGCCGCGAAAGCCGCCTGATACAAGAGCTGCCTGATAAGAGCCGCCCGATCCGCCGCGGCCCGAACCGATCATCCCCTCGAAAATCACGAGAGAACCTGAATGCTGAGCGAGCCGGAGGCCGGGCCGAGCACCGCCCTGATGCGCAAGGCCTATGCCCGCTGGGCGCCGGTCTACGACGTGGTCTACGACAAGCTCACCGAGCCGGCGGCCCGCGCAGCGGTGGCCGCCGCCGCCGAGAGCGGCCCGCGGATCCTCGAGGCCGGCGTCGGCACCGGCCTGTCGCTCGGCTACTACCCGCGCACCAGCTTCGTCTGCGGCGTGGACCTCTCCGAGGACATGCTGAAGCGGGCGCGCCGCAAGGTGCAGCGCCGCGGCCTTTCCCACGTGAAGGGCCTGCAGGTGATGGACGTGTGCCGCCTCGGCTACGCCGACGCCTCGTTCGACGCGGTGGTGGCGCAGTTCCTGATCACCCTCGTGCCCGACCCGGAAGCGGCTTTGTCCGAGTTCCTGCGGGTGGTCCGGCCCGGTGGCGGCATCGTGCTCGCCAACCATTTCGGGCAGACCGAGGGGCCGGTGGCCAAGGTCGAGGAGATCGTCGCGCCGCTCTGCACCAAGATCGGCTGGTCTTCGGACTTCAAGTCGACGCGGATCGAGGCCTGGGCGCGGCGCAACGGCGCCGAGTTCATCGGCGTCGCGCCGACCTTCCCGGGCGGGTTCTTCAAGATCCTGCGGATGCGAAAGCCCGCGTGATCGCGGACGGCGCGACGCCGCCCGGTCCTCCGCCCTCAGCCCGGCGCCGGCTGCTGCGCTGGTTGCCGCTCGCCCTGCTGGTGGCGCTCTCGATCGCGGTGCTGGTCTCGGGCGCGTCGCAGCTCCTGAGCCTAGACCGGCTGCTGGAGTCGCGGCAATGGCTGCGCGCCTTCGTCGAGGCCGACCATCCGCGCGCATTGGTGCTCGCCTACCTGGTCTACGTCGCCGCCGTCGTCGTCTCGGTGCCGGCGACGCTGATCCTGACGATGGTCTGCGGCTTCCTGTTCGGCATCGTCGCCGGCGCCCTCGTCGCGGTCTGCGCCGCCACCACCGGCGCCGCGATCGTGTTCTCGATCGGCCGCGGGCCGGCCTCGGACCTGCTGCGGCGGGTGGCCGGGCCGCGGCTCGGGACGCTGGCCGAGGGGTTCCGCGACGACGCCTTCGGCTACGTCGTGTTCCTTCGGCTGCTGCCGCTGTTCCCGTTCTGGATGACCAACCTCGCCCCGGCCGCCTTCGGCGTCGCGCTGCGCACCTTCGTGCTGGCGACCGCCTGCGGCCTGCTGCCGGGAGCCTTCGTCTACGCCGCCACCGGCGCCGGCATCGAGGACGTGGTCGCCGCGCATGCGGACGCGAAGGTGGCGTGCCTCTCGGCCGGCGGCACCGATTGCGAGAACGCCTTGAGCTTCCGCGCCCTGGTCACGCCGCGCATGGTGGTCGGCCTCGGCGGCCTCGGATTGTTCGCGCTGCTCTCGATCGTCCTGCGCCGGCGCTTCGTCCGGCGCGGCGCGCACTGACCGGGAGACCCGCGCCGACCCTCGCGTTTGCGTACTGAAAACGCGCGCCGACGCCGGTCCCACTGGCGATGCCCCCTCGACGCTTCGCAGGCGCGCGCGCTACGAGGCTTGTCGATGCCGCCGTCCCGGCCGGGATGCGGGCGGCGTCGGGACGTTCGCGAAGGGGCACGGGGTCGCCGCGCTTTCCGGGGCCGGGACAGCAGTGGTCGCACGCTCAGACACGCAACCGACCGAGTCGCCGACGATCGAGCCCGCGGCGCCGGCAGCGGCGCGGCCGCGATCGACGCGCTGGCTTCGGCACCTCGGCCTTTCCGGCCGGCTCTTCCTCGTCACCGTCGCCTTCGTCGCCACGATCGAGGTCCTGATCTTCGTGCCGGCGGTGGCGAACTACCGCCTGTCCTGGCTGTCCGACCGGATCAGCGCGGCGCAGGTCGCCGCCCTCGTCCTCGACGCCAGCGAGGGGCACCCGGTGCCCGACGAACTCGCCCGGCGCCTGCTCGCCGGCGTCGGCGCCCGCGCGATCGCGGTCCGCGACGGCGACACCCGCCAGCTCCTGTCGATCGACCCGGTGCCGGAGCGGGTCTCGGACACGGTCGACCTGCGCAAGCAGACGATCCTGTGCGCCATCCGCGGCGCCTGGCGGACGCTCACCGAACCGGTCGACGACCCGATCCGCGTCGTCGGCCAAGGCTGGGAGGGCTTCGACCTCGTCGAGATCCTCCTCGACGACGCGCCGCTGAAGCAGGCGGTGGTCGACTTCGCGATTCGGCTGGCGGTGTCCTCGCTCATCATCGCGACGGCGGCCGCCGGCCTCGTCTTCTTCGTGCTGCAGACCCTTATCGTGCGGCCGGTGCGGCGGCTGGCGCGCAACATCACCGCCTTCGCCGACGACCCGGAGGGCGCCGACCGGGTCATCGCGCCCACGAGCCGCAGCGACGAGATCGGGCTCGCCGAAACCGCGCTGGCGCGGATGCAGCGGACGCTGGCCGACCAGCTCCGCCAGAAGCGGCGGCTCGCCGAGCTCGGGCTCTCGGTCGCCAAGATCAACCACGAGCTGCGCAACCTGCTCACCGGGGCGCAGCTCCTCGGCGACCGCCTGGAGGACATCTCCGACCCGACGGTGCAGCGGGTCGCGCCGCGCCTCGTGGCGACCCTGGGCCGGGCGATCCGATTCTGCGAGGCGACGCTCGCCTACGGGCGGGCCGCCGAGCGCACGCCGCGGAGCCGCGAATTCGCGCTGGCTCCGGTGATGGCCGAACTCGCCGACCTTGCGGCGCTCTCCGCCCACGGCCGGGTGCGGGTCGTCACCGAGGTCGCCCCCGATCTGACCGTGTTCGCCGATTCGGAGCAGATCGCGCGGGCGGTGGGAAACCTGGTGCGCAACGCCGTCCAGGCCCACGACTTCACAGAGGCCGACATGGCCGCGCCCGAGGTGCGCATCGCGGCCGGACGCGAAAGCGCGGACGCGGTGACGATCCTGGTGAGCGACAACGGGCCGGGCCTGCCGGCGCGGGCCATGGAGCACCTGTTCGAGGCGTTCCAGGGCTCGATGCGCTCGGGCGGGACCGGGCTCGGCCTCGCCATCGCCTCCGAGCTGGTGCGCCTGAACGGCGGGACGCTGTCGCTCGATCCCGGAACGGAAGGTACCCGGTTCCGGATCGTCCTGCCCGACGCCGCCGCGGCCTAAGCCCTACTCGGCGGCTTCCATCATCGGCGCGGCGACCGTGATGCCGATGTCGCGCAGGAGCGCGGCGTCGGAATCGGTCTCGTTGTTGGCGGTGGTCAGCAGGCGCTCGCCGTAGAAGATCGAGTTGGCGCCGGCGAGGAAGCACAGGATCTGCGCCTCGCGGGTCAGCCCCTTGCGGCCGGCGCTGAGGCGCACCCGCGCCTTCGGCATCACGATCCGCGCCGTCGCGCACATGCGCACGAGGTCGAGCGGGTCGACCGGCGGGCGGTCCTCCAGCGGCGTCCCCTCGACGGCGACCAGCGCGTTGATCGGCACGCTCTCGGGATGCGGCGCGTGGTTGGCCAGCACCTGAAGCATCGCGGCCCGGTCGGTCACGCCCTCGCCCATCCCGACGATGCCGCCGCAGCACAGGCCGATGCCGGCCTCGCGGACGTTCTCCAAGGTCTGGAGGCGGTCGGCGTAGGTCCGGGTCGAGATGATGTCCTCGTAGAAGTCCGGGCCGGTGTCGAGGTTGTGGTTGTAGGAGGTGAGCCCCGCCTCGGCGAGGCGCCCGGCCTGCGACGGCGTCAGCATGCCCAGGGTCACGCAGGCCTCCATGCCCATGCCCCGCACGCCGCGGACCATGGCGAGCACCGCGTCGAATTCCGGCCCGTCCTTCGGCTGGCGCCAGGCCGCGCCCATGCAGAACCGGTGCGCCCCGGCGGCCTTCGCCTCGGCCGCCTCGCGCAGCACCGCGTCCACCGGCATCAGGCGCTCCTTGGCCATGCCAGTGCCCTTGTGGTGGGCCGATTGCGGGCAGTAGGCGCAATCCTCCGGGCAGCCCCCGGTCTTGATCGAGAGGAGCGAGGCCCGCTGGATGTCGGCCGGATCATTGTGGGCGCGATGCACGGAAGCCGCCCGGAACACGAGGTCGAGCAGCGGCAGGTCGTGGATCGCGCGGATCTCCTCGACCGTCCAATCGTGGCGGATGGCAGGGGCGGCGGGGGCGGAGGTCGTCAGCATCATGCGCCCATGAGGCGAATCCGCGGACGAAAATCAAGCCGTCAGGCTCGGGCGGAAGCCCCACGCAGGCGCGACAGGCCGTGCCAGGCCGGCGCGATCACGAAACTCGTCAGCGGAATCAGCAGGCCGCCGACGACGAGGCCGACCACGCCGGAGCCGGCGGCCGTGACAAGCCATTCGACGAAGCCCGACAGGGCGGGCGGCAGCGCGCCGGCGACGGCGCTGGAG
>NZ_VRUX01000247.1:0-5990 GCF_008039885.1 Methylobacterium sp. WL103 | reverse complement strand
GGCGCGGGCCGGTCGCGCGGTCGGACCGAGCCGGAGCGCCGGCGCGGGGCGAGCCTCGGCGACGACCTTCACCTTCGGCGCATCCGGGACCTGTCCGGATCGCAAGAAGCGGGCGAGTTCGGCGGCCTTGGCGCGCTGCTCGGCGTGGAGCAGCCGCAGGGCCACCACGATCCCGATCGCCCCGGTGCCTTCGAAACAGGCGGCGATCACGTAGCCGGGCGCCATGGTCGTCACTCCTTGGAGAGTTGCCGGGGCGCATGCGGAGGGCGCCGCCGTTCCGCGACGGGTTCTCGGCGGTCATGGTTACCGCCATGTTAACCGCCGGCGGTGTCGCTCCCGGTTCCGGATTTCGTGATGGCAGCGGGCAATGGTCGCCCTTGAGGCCGGCGGTTGGATCGCCTCGATCGCCGCTGCGTCCGTCCGGTTGAAACCAGTCGGAGCCCCCGTCACGGTGACACCTTGAGATTCGCATGACTGAGCCGACGCTTCCCTGACGCCGTCTCCGAGCGCGACCTCGGCCAAGCCGTTCATGACGCTGGTCGTCGCCTTCGTGCCGGAAGCGGGCGGGTGCCGCTACACCGCCGTCGCCCGGCACTGGAGCGTGGCCGACCGCGAGGCGCACGAGGCGATGGGGTTCCACCAGGAGCTGGGGCATCTGCGCCGACCAAATCGTGGCGCTCGCGGAAACCCTCTGAAGGCTCGCATCGAGACCGAAAACGAAAAAAGGCCGCCCTCGCGGGCGGCCCTCCTTTCGACCGGCGAACCGATCGTACGCCGATCACATGCGGTGACGGCGGTGATGCATCATGCGGTGGCGGCGCTGGTGGCGCATCATCGGCCGGCCCATCGGCCGCATGCCGGGGCGCATCGCCGGATCCATGTCGGGCGTGCCGCCCGGCGCACCCATCGCGCGCTCCATGCCGGCGCGCGGGCCGCCGGCCTGGGGGCCGGACCGGTTGTAGGGGGAGTTCCCCTGGGCGAAGGCGGTCGCGGACAGGAGGGTCAGCGACGCGGCGATCAGGAACACTTTCTTCATGGAGAAGTCCTTGGGTCGTCTGTAGGGGCGGAACACCCGCCTCGAACGGCGCCGCAGCCCGATGCGGCGTCGGCGTACGCTGGTGAACTTCGGCCGTCGCGCAGGGGTTCCCCCTCAGGCACGGATTCCGCGCGCAACGACCCGCGTTCGTGCGGACTCTGCTCACTCCCGGTGCCCCGCCTCAGTAGTCAGCATCCGCGGCGACGCGCCGGCCGAGGTCTTCCCCCCCGTCCGCGCAGCAGGCCGCCCCGGCTGCGCGCCCGCATCCACCGCACCGGCAAAATGGGCTAGGGACATGGGGCTGCGGAACGCCGGGGCGCGAGGGAGACGCTGATGGATCCGGTACTGATCACGGGGGCCGCCGGATTCATCGGGTATCATGTCGCCGAGCGCTACCTCGCGGCCGGGCGCCCGGTCGTCGGGATCGACGACCTCAACGCCTACTACGACGTCGGCCTGAAGCAGGCACGGCTGGCCCGGCTCGAAGGCCGTCCCGGCTTCCGCTTCCTGCGGCTCGACATCGCCGACGCCGCGGCCGTCGACGCTCTGTTCTCCGAGCACCGGTTCAAGCGCGTGGTCCACCTCGCGGCGCAGGCGGGCGTGCGCTACTCGCTGGAGAACCCGCGCGCCTACGCCCGCAGCAACGTCGACGGGTTCCTGAACATCCTCGAAGGCTGCCGCCATCACGGCTGCGAGCACCTGGTCTACGCCTCGTCGAGCTCGGTCTACGGCGCGCTCACCAAGATGCCGTTCTCGGTCCACGACAACGTCGATCATCCGGTCAGCCTGTACGCGGCGACCAAGAAGGCGAACGAGCTGTTCGCGCATTCCTACAGCCACCTCTACCGGCTGCCGACCACCGGCCTGCGCTTCTTCACGGTCTACGGGCCCTGGTACCGGCCCGACATGGCCCTGTTCCTGTTCACCCGGGCGATCCTGGCGGGCGAGCCGATCTCGGTGTTCAACAACGGGCTGATGCAGCGCGACTTCACCTACGTCGACGACGTGGTGGACGGCGTCGTGCGGGTGGCCGAGCGCATCGCCGCCCCGAACCCCGCCTGGGACGGCGTACGCCCCGATCCCGGCACGAGCCTCGCGCCCTACCGGATCTACAACGTCGGCAACAACCGGCCGGTGCAGCTTCTCCACCTGATCGACGTGCTGGAGGCGTGCCTCGGGGTGAAGGCGGTGCGCCGGATGCTGCCGATACAGGCCGGCGACGTGCCGGCCACCTATGCCGACGTGGACGACCTCTCCGCCGCCGTCGGCTTTGCCCCCGCGACGCCGATCGAGGCCGGCGTCGAGCGGTTCGTGCGGTGGTACCGCGACTACTATGGCGCCTAACTCTCAGTCGGCTTGATCTTCAACTGGTCGATGACCCAGCGCCAGGTCCCGTCCGCCTGCTCGCGGGCGGTCTCGACCGAGAGCGTGCCGTCGGGCAGCCGCGCGAAGGTCATCGCGATCGATCCGTTGCGTAAGGGGGGCAGGATTTCGGCGGCCGGAAACTCGGAACGGCGGGCCAGCAGGTCCGCGTAGAAGGCGCGAATCTCGGCGTGCCCGCTGGCGACGACTCGGCCGGCGGCCAGCACCGCCTCCGGCTCGTAGAGCGCGACGAGGCCTTCCACGTCGCCGGCGTTCGCGCGCTGGTTGAACAGGCGGGCCAGCGCCTCCGGCGCCTCGGCGCCGTCCCTGTGCATGTCCGACATGGCTGTTCCTTTCGTGATGGTCGGCGGGTTCTTCGAACCGCCGGTTAGGTCAGTTGCGCCCCGGTGCCGTCACGCACCGAGACGGCGATGGGAATGCCGAGCTTCACGCTCTCGGACACGGTGCAGAACCGCTGGAACTGGTCGAGGACCCGGTCGATCCGCGGCATGTCGGCGGCGGTGGCGCCCAGGGTGATCCGCACGTCGACGCCGACGATGCGCAGGCGTTCGTCGTCGTTGCGCCCGATGCGGCAGGTGGCCTCGGCCGAGACGCCGCCTCCGTCCTGGCGGAACTTGCCCAATGCGAAGACGAGGCTGGCGCACAGGCAGTTCGCAACGCCGGCGATCAGCAACTGCTCTGGATGCGGCCCGGTCCCACCGCCGATCGGCTCCGCCTCGTCGACCCGCAGGGCCGGCAGGGCCTTACTGAAATCCACGCTGAAGACGTAGTCGCCGACCTGCGTGATCGTGATGCTCGGCGCCGCCGTCATCCCGCGTCCTCCCCACCCTGCCGAATGCCCGGCCGCGCCCCGCGTTCCGGCACCTCCTCTGACAGACTTGCCCCTGACAGATCTGCGATTTGAAACCGAAGCGCCGCCGGGTCGGCTCCGCATGCCTTGACGCGATTTCCGCTCTGGCATACCACATACCATATAAGGAATCGAGCCGAGGCCGGATCGTTCTCAGCGATCGCGAGCCCGGCCCGCCTCCGCCGCAGGGAGAGCTTCCATGCCTGGCCGAATTCCCGACCGCTGATCCCGCCTTCCGCTCGCGGCCGTCATCCCCCGCGGGTCGCGCGACCGACGACCTCGCCCACCGGCGGCGGACGACGGGTCCTGGAACGATGAGCGTCTTGCATGTCTCGGGCGATCGACTTCGAACAACTGGTCTCGAATGCCGGCGACGCGATCGTGGTCTCTGACGCCGACGGCGCGATCGTCGTGTGGAACGCCGCGGCGGAGCGCATCTTCGGGTTCACGCCGGAGGAGGCGATCGGGCGCACGCTCGACCTGATCACGCCCGACCGGCACCGCCAGCGCCACTGGGACGGCTACCACAAGACCATGCGGACGGGGGTGACGCGCTACGGCGCCGAGGTGCTGCGCGTGCCGGCCCTGCACAAGGACGGTCGTTCGCTATCGATCGCGTTCACCGTGAGCATGCTGTTCGACGCGGACGAGACCGTCACCGGCATCACCGCCGTGATCCGCGACGAGACCGAACGCTGGAACGCGGAGCGGGCGATGCGCCGCCGCATCGCCGAGCTCGAAGCCTGAGCAATCATCAAGATCTCCCGTCGGAAACGGGCAACGAATTCAAGGTCAAGGCCGGTTTTCGCAAGCGAGAGCAGATCCGGCCGAGAGCAACGTGACCGCCGACCGAGGCTCCGAAGATGAGCCCGGCCTTCGATCACCGAGTGCGTCACCGATCCAGGATCGGCGTCGCCATCCGTCCACGCGAAGAGAGGAAAAGCCGACGATGAGCAAGCCACTCGAGGGGATCAAGATCATCGACTTCACCCACGTCCAGGCCGGTCCGGCCTGCACGCAGCTTCTGGCCTGGTTCGGGGCCGACGTGATCAAGGTCGAGCGCCCCGGCTCCGGCGACGTCACCCGCAACCAGCTGCGCCACGTCGAGGGCGCGGATGCGCTCTACTTCACGATGTTGAACTCCAACAAGCGTTCGCTGACGCTGGACACCAAGACCCCCGAGGGCAAGCAGGTCCTGGAGAAGCTGATCGCCGAGTCCGACGTGCTCGTCGAGAACTTCGGCCCCGGCGCCTTGGACCGGATGGGCTTCTCCTGGCCGCGGATCAACGAGCTCAACCCGGGCATGATCGTCGCCTCGGTGAAGGGCTTCTCCGACGGCCACCACTACGAGGACCTGAAGGTCTACGAGAACGTGGCCCAATGCGCGGGCGGGGCCGCCTCCACCACCGGCTTCTGGGACGGGCCGCCCACCGTCAGCGCCGCGGCGCTCGGGGATTCCAACACCGGCATGCACCTGGCCATCGGCATCCTCACGGCGCTCCACCAGAAGAACAAGACCGGCAAGGGCCAAAAGGTCGCCGTGTCGATGCAGGATTCAGTGCTGAACCTCTGCCGCGTGAAGCTGCGCGACCAGCAGCGCCTCGATGCGCTCGGCTACCTGGAGGAATACCCGCAATACCCGCACGGCACGTTCACGGACGTGGTGCCGCGCGGCGGCAACGCCGGCGGCGGCGGCCAGCCCGGCTGGGTATTGAAGTGCAAGGGCTGGGAGACCGACCCGAACGCCTACATCTACTTCACGATCCAGGGCCATGCCTGGGCGCCGATCTGCCGGGCGATCGGCAAGGACGCGTGGATCGACGATCCGGCCTACAAGACCGCGTCCGCCCGCCAGGACAAGATCATGGACATCTTCGGCACGATCGAGGAATGGCTCGCCGACAAGACCAAGTTCGAGGCGGTCGACATCCTGCGCAAGTTCGACATCCCCTGCGCGCCGGTGATGTCGATGAAGGAGATCTCTGTCGATCCGAGCCTTCGCGCCAGCGGCACGGTCGTCGAGGTGCCTCACCCCCATCTCGGCTCGTACCTGACGGTCGGAAGCCCGATCAAGTTCTCGGACATGACCGTCGAGATCAAGTCGTCGCCGCTGCTGGGCGAGCACACCGACGAGGTGCTGGTCGACCTCGGCTACACCCAGCAGCAGATCGAGGAGCTGCACCAGGCCCGCGCGGTCTGATCGGTTCGACGATCTAGCGAAGCCGCTTCCGGTCCGAGAGGACTCGGGGGCGGCTTCCGCCATATCCATTGCTGCTGCTTCGGAGCTATCTGATCGAACGCGCGGAGCACCGAACGGCCCCCTCTCCCAGGGGGAGAGGGTTGGGGTGAGGGGCGTGACCTCGACGGAAAACTCACGCCCCTCATCCTGTCCTTCTCCCCCTGGGAGAAGGGACCCGCGCTTGATCCTGTCGGCGGTGCACGACGGCGGCCTTCGCGGGTGTCGGAATGGCGCGTCCCTAAAACACGCGAAGGCTCGGATCCATGCAGCCACTTTGGCGCCGGTTCGTTCCGGCGGCGACGCCGCTCAGCCTGCGGGAACGCGCCCGCTCGGCGCTCGGCGCAATGCTCGGCATCCTCGTCACCGGGGCGCTCGCGGCCTGGGCATTGGGGCCGACCACCGCCCTGCCCTTCCTGATCGCGCCGATGGGCGCCTCCGCGGTGCTGCTGTTCGCCGTGCCCGCGAGCCCGCTGGCGCAGCCC